>NZ_JBALOP010000017.1:95074-111640 GCF_036962685.1 Bacillus sp. JJ1566
TCTTCGCTTCCTTCTTTGCCGCCTTCTCTTCTTCCTTTGTTTTTACATCATCAGTCATTTCTTCACCTCCATTCAAAGTTATCCTATTTTATTAGGAAAAAATTGAATTGCTACAGACTCATATAAAATTTCATAAAATTTGGTTTATTGCTGATATAAAATTGGATACTTGTTTAACACCATTAGGATTCTATTAGCATTTACTAATAGAGAATAAATTGAAAGGAAGTGATTTATAGTGACTCAACTCATTCCTCCACATGGTCAAAACCTAGTAAACCTAGAATTATCTAGCCAAGAAGGTGCGAAATTCGAGAGACGCATCTCTCAAAAAAATCGCATTATTATAGACAGTAGAGTACAGTCTGATTTACTACTTCTTGCCACAGGTGTATATAGCCCTTTGAAAGGTTTTATGAAGCACGTGGATTATCTTTCGGTATTAAACAAAATGTGTCTAAGTGACGGCACCATTTGGACCATACCAATCACTTTACCTGTTGATCAGGAAACGGCCGATAGGCTCAAGGAGGGTGAAGAAATAGGGTTGATGGATGAGAGCAACAGGTTGCTTGCTGTCTTATTTCTAGAGGAAAAGTATTCATACGATAAAATGACGGAAGCCAAACTAGTCTATCAAACCACAGATGAGAAGCATCCTGGTGTTACTAAACTACTACGTCAGGGTGGGGTACTACTAGGAGGAGAAATTCGCTTGATTGAACGTCCTGTAGTCCCGTTTGCAAAATATCACTATGAGCCTGCGGCTATGCGAAAGATCATATCAGAAAAGGGATGGAAATCCGTTGTCGCTTTCCAAACTCGTAATCCAATTCATCGAGCTCACGAATATATCCAAAAATGCGCACTTGAGCTGGTGGACGGTTTACTTATTCATCCGTTAGTAGGACAAACAAAGGCAGATGATGTCCCTGCAGATGTACGTATCAAGAGCTATGAGACGCTCCTCCGAGAATACTATCCCAATAGTCGAACAATGCTTGCCGTCTTTCCCGCTGCCATGCGTTATGCTGGACCACGCGAGGCAGTATTTCACGCCATTTGTCGTAAAAATTATGGATGTACCCATATGATTATAGGAAGAGACCATGCAGGTGTAGGAGATTATTACGGAACATATGATGCCCAAAAACTCATCACTTCTCTATCAGGTGAAGGACTTGGAATTATACCACTCTGCTTCGAGCATTCATTTTATTGCAAAGCCTGCGGCAGTATGGCATCTAACAAAACCTGTCCACATAATACCGATGAGCGACTCATTCTTAGCGGTACAAAGGTCCGTCAGATGTTACGTAGCGGTCAGGAATTGCCAGTAGAGTTCACACGCAGGGAAGTTGCTGAAATCCTCAGGAAAGCGTATAGCAACAAAGTTGACCATGAAGAAGGGCTTGAAACCAAATGAAAGAGAAAATCTTATTAAACGTTTTAGAGGAAGGACACTTTGATCTTCATCTTCATTCAACATTTTCAGATGGTATTTATTCACCACGGGAACTTGTACAAAAGGCGCATGATGCCGGGCTAAGAACGATCGCAATTACTGATCACGATACCCTCGAGGGGATTGAGGAAGCACGTCAGGCAGGACTTGAATATGGAGTTAATGTCATTCCAGGTGTTGAGATAAGTACGAATTATAAAAATCGAAATATAGACATACTTGGCTACAATATCGAAGCAAACTCTGAATTAACTAGCATCTTATCTCGCTTACGTGAAGGTCGGGAAGAAAGAGCATTAAGGATCATCAAGAAATTCACGGAATTAGGAATGCCGATATCGATTGATGATGTAAAAGAATTCAGTAAAGGGAATATAATTGCGAGGCCCCATATCGCTAGGGCAATTATCAAAAAAGGGTATGTATCTGATTACCAAACAGTATTTGATAATTTTTTAGCAGATGGTCAGCCTTGTTCAGTAGACAAGGTAATTCTTTCTCCAGAGGAAGGAATTGCACTTATTCATCGTGCTGGTGGTAAAGCTATTTTGGCACACCCACTGTTGATTGGCGATGATAAAATCGTACGTGAATTAATGCAATTTTCCTTCGATGGAATCGAAGTATGGCATCGAAAACATAACAAAGATGATAACGCCCGTTATCAGCAGCTAGCGAATGAATTTCAGCTAATGATGACAGGCGGCTCGGATTTTCATAATGACGAACATTTAATAGGACATTTCGGATTAACATGGGAAGTCCAAAACATGTTGGAAACAAAAGATGTCAACATAGTATGGCAAAACACAAAAGTGACAAAGAAGGACCGAAATCAACTTATCGGTCATAAAAGTTTTATTTTATGGTTTACCGGGCTTTCGGGGTCAGGAAAATCGACACTTGCTGTAGAGGTAGAGAAAGAATTGTTTCGTAAAGGTATTCGGTGCTTCTTACTTGATGCGGATAATATCCGCTTTGGATTAAATAAGAATTTACGCTTCAGTCCAGAGGACCGGACAGAAAATATTAGGCGAATTGGAGAAGTATCCAAGTTATTTGTTGAAGCAGGTATGATTCCAATTGTAGCCAGTATTTCTCCTTACAATGCCGACCGTGCTATGGTCAGGTCACTTGTCCCAAATGGAGATTTTATTGAGATTTACGTTAAGTGCGCAATCGAAGAGTGTGAGCGAAGAGATCCAAAAGGTCTATACAAAAAAACGAGGGCTGGTGAAATTCAAAGCTTTACAGGCATAACCGCGCCTTATGAAGTCCCTGTTAATCCGGAAATTACGGTTGAAACCGATAAACTATCCATTAGTGATGCATTAAATACGATTTTACAATTTTTGCAGAATAATGGATATCTGTCCGATACAGGGTTGGTGGATATGCATGGATGTATGGATTTCGATTAGTGGTCTGATCGTTGGAATGATTATTGGAGCAACAGGCATGGGGGGGGGCATAATTATGACTCCACTCCTCCTCTTTGGATTTGGTGTGTCCCCTGCTGTTGTGGTTGGCACGGACCTAATTTTTGCAGCTGTAACTAAGTCATTTGGAGCACTTCAGCATTGGCGGCAAAGGACGATTGACTTCAACTTGCTACTACGTGTTGCCATAGGTAGTGTTCCAGGAACGTTAACAGGATTACTACTTCTTTATTTCATTAAACAGGATAATCAAGCGGATTTAAATTTGTTTATTACTCAAGGCATTTCAATCGCGTTCATACTTATTTCAATCGTTATGCTACTGAAATTGTTTGTATGGAAAAAGTCCTTATTTGATGGTTCAAAACAGGTTAACACTACTGTACTTATCTCGATAGGATTTTTAACTGGGCTTCTCGTTGCAATCACATCGGTGGGAAGTGGAACCTTATTTATTGCTTTGTTATTATGGCTATACCCATTAAAATCCTCCGCCCTAGTTGGTACAGATATCCTTCACGGCGTATTGATAACAGGTTTAGCAGGGTTCGCCCATTCATTCTTAGGAACAATTGATTATGTACTCGTGCTTCAATTGTTAGCAGGATCGATTCCTGGTGTACTTATCGGTAGTAGGATAACTCTCAAATTACCAGACCTGTACATTCGCCTCTTGTTGATCACGATGATGCTTGTTACTTCATTCATCTTATTATCCCGTTGAATACCTTTTATAAAATTTAATTGTACAGTAGGTCATTTAGGATAAGAGAAAAAGCTAAAGGTCAACTTACCTTTAGCTTTTTTCTTTTGCATTTTTATTGTTACCTTCAACGAAAAATTGAAGCTCGTCATTTGTCAAATCTTTTCTTTTTACATCAATATCAAGTTCGTTTCCACGTCTCTTTTTACTACATATCCTGTTCCATCGACTAGAACATTCGTTTTATTCCTCCTGGTCACCTTGTTGTAAATTATATACTTTTTGCACAAGCCTGATATATTCAGCTTCCTTTGCAATATCAAAACGCTCACTGGCAACTTCAAGCCCATATGCAGGCTCTGATTGGAGCATAAGCTTAATTGCGTCAGTTAACTGCACTTCTGAACCAACACCTGGTTTAGTTTGTTCTAAGCATGAAAAAATGTCCGGCTTTAAAATATATCTTCCTGTTACAGCAAGATTCGAGGGGGGATTACTTTTCGGTTTTTCAACAATATCAGAAATTTTATATAAACGGTCTTTTTCCTTTTTCCCTACCTGAATGACCCCATAGCTTTTCAAATGTGCTTCCTCAACCTGTTGTAGGGCAATTACGTTGTTAGCGTATTCATTATAAGAGTCAATTAACTCCTCTAATGGATTTTTATTATTAGGAAGGTAGATTTCATCTGGTAACAAAATTGCAAATGGATCGTTACCTATAAAGTCCTTCGCTAATGAGATGGCATGACCTAACCCCTTTGGATAGTACTGTCTCATATAATAAATTTTCACTTTCGGAAGTTCCAAGCTATTGAGGAGATATTGTTTATTATGTTGCTCTAAAAATGCTTCTAATTCTAGGGATCTATCATAATAATCCACAATTAAGTTTTTCGTCCGTGAGACGATCATTAAAATTTGTTCAATTCCTGCTTTTACAGCCTCCTCAACGATGTAATCAATAGCCGGGCGACCTCCGATAGGGAGCATTTCTTTAGGAAGTACTTTTGTCATTGGTAAACCCCGTGTTCCAAACCCTGCTGCGGGAATAATTGCCTTCTTAATCATTTAGTTGTCTCCCCCTTCTGTTATTATTTAATCTATTCTCGAGTCGTCTTAAAGTAAGTTGTCCATCATAGAAAGGGCGAGAAAGTGGGGCAAACGCATAAAGGATTTTTGCATACAAAAACCCACGAAGTAAGTACCGTGGGTTCAAGCGCTAGTCTACAAAAAAAGCTCTATCTCTTTATTTTTTGAAATAAAGAATCTGTTCGAATCCGCTTTGGCGGTTTAATAAAAAATAAGACTAGGATAGTTGCTATTGCCGATATGCCAGCGACTGAAAAAAACAAAATATCATGTGAAAGCTTCATTAAAATGGCAAAAACCGGTGGCCCAACAGCAACACCAATAAATCGAGCACTACTATAGATAGAAGTAATCGTACCTCTTTCATCTTTTTCAATGCCATTCGTAATTAAAGCGTCTAGACTTGGTAGGGCTACTCCAATCCCGATTCCACAGAATACAAGACCAACAAGAAAGACATATAAATTTTCTGTATAACAAATGGCAAAAATAGCTGCCGTTGTAGTCATAATCCCGAAGAAAATAATCCATTTTATCGCATTCTTGTCATCGCCTAGTTTTTTTCCTGTTATAAATGAAGCGAGGCAAAGTGCCCCTAACGGGATAGCTAAAATAAGTCCCTTGATAATTCCATCAATTCCGTATTTGTCCTCTAAAATCGATGACAGGAAAAAGAGCATACCAAAAAGAATGTACATACAAATTGCACCAACGATGAAAATACATATCAGCCAGCGTCCTTCTTCTTTCAAGGTTCGCATAATTTTTTTTAGAAAATAGGTAAAATCTGAGTTGTCAACCTTATCGTCCTTTGGCGCATGAACCATAAATTGAATCAATAGAATGGAAATCAAACAAAAAATCGGGAAAGCAAAAAAAGGCATATACCAAATCATAACTGCGAGCAACGCACCTAAAATTGGGCTTAGTACCTTTCCAAATGTATTGGATGTTTCAATTAAGCCTAGTCCAGTATTCACATCCTTCTCACTTTTACACATGTCCCCTACTAATGGTAAAACAATTGGCGAAGCTCCTGCGGCACCTACACCTTGTAAAAGTCTTCCTACCAGGATTAAGATATAAGGGCTTTCGAAAAGCCACGAAGCAAGTCCTGCAAGTAAACCTCCTACCCCAGCAATGATTAAGCTTGGGATGATTACTTTTTTCCTTCCGATTCGATCAGAGAGAAACCCAGCAACCGGGATTAAAATAATCGCTACAACAGAATATATTGTAATAATTAAGCTTGATTGAAAAGGTGAAATTTTAAGTTCTTTTTCCATCATTGGTAAAACAGGAATTAGCATAGAATTACCCAAGGTCATGACTAATGGGATAGATGCAAGTGAAAGCACACCCCATTTCTCTTTTTTATGCATTCCACTATCTCCTTCGGAATTCCAATCTTCTATGAACGTATAGCTTTTAGCTTCACCTTGAAATGGTGATAATATGTATGAAGTGATTATCATTGCTTGATTTAGTAATTATAATAAACTAAAATATAGTATCAGATACTAAAACCAGGTATAATAAAAAAAGTAGAATTAATTTTTAATGCAGTTATGGAGGTAACAATGGAAGATTTAATTCAATTAGAAGGTAAAAATATTGTCGTCATGGGCGTAGCGAATGAAAGAAGTATTGCTTGGGGTGTTGCTGAATCCCTTTATAAAGCTGGAGCAAAAGTCATTTATACGTATCGTCTAGATCGTTCACGTGAAAAGCTAGAAAAATTATTAGAGAAATACAACTACCCAGCAGAATTGATTGTCAGATGTGACGTGAACAGCGATGAAAGCATCTCACAAGCATTTACTGAAATCGGTGAAAAAGTAGGAACGATTCATGGGTTAGTGCACTCTGTAGCATTCGCAAATGCTGATGACTTAAAAGGCGATTTTATTGATACATCAAGAGATGGATATGCATTCGCACAAGACACAAGTAGCTATTCTTTAGTAGCGGCAGCAAAAGCAGCTCGACCATACTTAGCGGAAGATGCTTCTATCCTTACTATGTCTTACCTAGGTGCTGTACGCGCTCTTCCTGGTTATAATGTGATGGGAATTGCAAAAGCTTCACTTGAAGCATGTGTAAGATACCTTACATTTGACCTTGGAAAAGATGGAGTTAGAATCAATGCGATTTCAGCGGGTCCGATTAGAACGTTAGCTGCCAAAGGAGTACCTGGCTTTAATGATATTATGAAAATGATTGAAGAAAAGGCTCCACTTAAGCGTAATGTAACAAAAGAAGATGTCGGTAACATGTCCATCGCCATGCTGAGCAACCTTTCACGCGGAGTGACGGGCGAAGTCATTTACGTTGATTCTGGATATAGTATTGTCGGGTAATAAGAAATGCGGAAGGTACTTACCCATCGGCAACAAGCATTAGAGAAGCGCTGACAGAAGGGGCATTTTACCTTCCCAAGCGATTAGCTCAGACCAAAGAGCCGGTAGCACCTGGAGCTAGACAATATAAAGAAGAGGGCGACCATTTGGTTCGCCCTCTTCTACTTTTAGAATTCTAAATCCACTTTTAATTCGTCAACATACTCCCTAGAGCCTGTAACAATTAATCGGTCCCCAAGTAGAAGTTCTGTATCACCATGCGGCACAATTGAATCTTTGCCTCTAAAGATTCGAACAAAGATAACATCTCCAGTAAACGGAAAATTCCGCAGCATGGTTCCATCATAAAGACTATTGTTCATTTCAATTTGATACAAGGAATTATCTTGATTTGTCAGGATCGTCATGATACCTGGTGCCTCAATTAAAGCACGAAGTAATGTATTTGTAGACATTAATAATGAGAATACATCAATATTTTGATCCTTGAGTTCATCTCCAAGTTCACTTGATTCAATTCTCGCAATAACGCGATCCACTCCAGTTTCCTTCGCAAATTTTGCAATCTCCGCATTCTGTTCATCAGATCCTGTTGTAATAACTAAAACATCCACATCAAACACATCTGAACTCTGAAGGCTCTCAATCGAATAATCGGCTAGTTCTACAATATCAAACAAAGAATCAGAATGTCTTTTATCAATTTTATCCTGAGTTGTATGGTATATCGTCGTATCATATAGCTTTGAATTCAATTCCCTAGTCACAGGTAAAGACATTTGGTTTGCCCCAATAAAGGCAACGCGAATAATTGGTTCTTCGTCGACTTGCTTCGGAAAAAGCTTTTTGAACCCAATTGGCGAAACAATACTTGCAATAACAGCAACTAAGATTAAAGCACCTGACATTCTATCATCAATAATCCCCATTTTTTCCCCAACAGTTGCTGCTGCAATAACAAGAGATAGCGTTGATGTTAATAAGGCACCGGCTCCAATCGTGGTTCGCCAATCATACCAGCGCTTTATATATAGAATCGGAAGCATTTTTGAAATCACTAAAGCAATAAATAATAATGGAATGAGCAATAAGATTTTCGGATCCTGGAAAAGTGCCCATAAGTCGAGTTCAACCCCAATCATCACGAAAAAGATTGGAATTAAGAATCCATAGCCAAATGAATCAAGCTGTTGTACCATTTCGTGATTTGGTGACAATAACGATACTAATACACCAGCTAAAAACGCACCTAATATATTCTCTGCACCGATCGTTTCAGATAGTGCAACAAGGATTATGATTAATGCAAAAATGGCCCTTGTTCCAATTTGAACCGTTCCTTTTGACATTGTTTCAAGGAATGAACGATTTTGAAACCTCTTCCCCACTAAATATAAAAGTACCCCAGCACCAAACAAGATTAACAAGAGCCACATATTGCTCTCTCCGCCTCCGTAAATGGAGGCAAAAACAGCAAGTAAAATCATGGTAACAAGGTCAGCTACTACTGCAACAAGTAAAATAATCTGACCAATATTTGTTTTCATGATTTGGGCATCCTTAAGGGTTGGCACTACAACCCCTAATGAAATTGTCGAAATAATTAACGTCATTAAAAAGGCATTATCCGTAAACCCTGTCCACACAAATAGATATGATAGCAGTAGCGATAATATAAAAATTCCTGCAAAAACGACAACGGAAACTAGGAAAGTACTTGGAGCCTTTTTACCACTAGGCAATGTTTGTTTCTTTTTTCCTCCAACAAAAGCAGAAAAGTCAATTTCAAGCCCGCTTAAAAACATTAAAAAGATAAATCCTAAAGTTGATAAGGTTTCAAGCCACATATCAGGTTCAACCACGTCAAACCCACTTTTTCCGATCATAATCCCCATAATAATTTCTGCAACAACGACAGGAATTACCCTTAGTTTAAACCTATGTAATAACAGTGGTGTCAAAAATGCCACCACCATCACAATCACTAACGATGTTAATGAAGCACCATGTTCCATGTTTTACCCCCTTGTATTTTATTTTAATTTATCAAACAAGATACCCCATAAAAAAGGTTGCTAATCCAAAATAAATTAAAATACTAATAATGTCATTAATTGTGGTAATAAAAGGTCCTGAAGCAACCGCTGGGTCAACCTTCAAACGATGCATTAATAATGGTACAAGTGCACCAGCAAGTGTCGCTACAATTAATGTAATTAAAATTGAAAATCCAACTAATAGTCCAAGAAAGAAATCACCTTTCCAAAAATAGACCACAAACATGATGACCGTTCCACATACGGCCCCAGTTATGACACCGGTCCCCGCTTCCCTAAGGATTAATAGCCATTTATTTTCTTCCTCATCCTCACCAATCGCAATTCGACGTACGGCAACAGCCAAGGCTTGTGTTCCTGTATTACCAGCCATTCCCGCAATTAACGGGATAAAAACGGCTAAAATTGCAACTTGATCTAAAGTTGCTTCAAATCGCCCAATTAAGCTTGCTGTCATCATTCCTAGGAAGGATAAAATGATGAGCCATGGCAATCTTTTTTTAGCAGATGTAAAAATATTTTTATCAGCCGAGTCAACATCTGAAATCCCCGCAAGCTTTGAGTAGTCATCAGAAGCCTCTTCATCCATTACATCAATAATGTCATCAACGGTAATAATTCCCAGTAAGTGATTTTGAAAATCGATAACCGGAACCGCTAAGAAATTATAGTCCTTCATCCTCCGAGCTACCTCTTCTTGGTCTTCACTGACAGAAACAGAAACAACACGATCATTCATAATTTCATGGATCATTGTATCGTCATCACTTACAAGCAAATCACGAATTGAAATGACACCGACAAGCTGTTTTTCTTCATCTATCACATAGACATAATAAATCGTTTCAGCACGAGGAGCTTCCTTTTTCAAAATGTACATGGCTGACTTTACAGTTTGATTGGCATGTATCGCGATATATTCGGTAGTCATAATACTACCGGCAGTATATTCTTCATAATGAAGAAGCTGTTTAATTTCCCCCGCAGCTTCATCATCCATAATAGTCAAATAGCTTGCGACCTGATCTTTGTTTAATTCATTCAATACATCAACGGCATCGTCGGCATACATTTGTGAAAGCATATCCGCGACAAAGGTTGGATCCATCTCAGACAAAAGCTCTTCATATTCATTCTCATCTATCTCAAGGTTTTCAAAAACCTCCGCCATTTCAGCTGGAGACAAAAATTGATATATGTGCATTCTAAAATCTATTGGCAGTTTTGCATAGAACTTAGATTTTTCATACGGATGTATTTCTAAAAATAATGACCTAAATTGATCAATATCCTCATTTTGAAGAGCTGTTAACAATTGTTCTGTTTCTAACTGTTGCTGTTCTTTTTCATTTACTTCCTGTTGCAACATATTCATCCTCCTCCCTCCTAACAACTGAAAAATCAAATGCGCCTTGGCGTATTAGCGCCCAGATTTTTTCGAGCAAGCTCGAAAATTTTCCTTTGAAAATCTGTGGCATCCGCCGGAGGCTTTAACTTTAATCAGCCTACTGCTGATTAAAGTTAAAATCTTAACATACATTTCATAAAATGTAACATACGACCATTTACTTTTTACGGCAATATGTATATCATTATTTTTTTAGTTTGCATTATACAATCAATCAAAAATAAGCTAAGATAGAATTGGCTAATCGAAATGCGCTAAGAGCGCCTGATTATCGGCGACAAGCATAAGACGAACGCTGACAGAAGCTTCCTTTTACCTTCCGAAGCAATTGGCTTAGACTAGAGAGCCGATGGTGACTGGATCTAGACAAAAATTAAATTATTGGATATTGAATGATACCCTGTTTTCTATGATATAAAACTCGTGCCTGATTAGAAAGGATTTTTTATCCATGAATAAAGAAAATACTCCTCAAAAAATTGATTATACATTGTTGTTTATTTTATTTCTAATGGCCATCGTTAGTGCCATCGCAATCCAAAGTGCACAGCCCTTTTTACCAGAAAAGCTTAAAAATATAAATTTCGCAGCCCAACAACTTCAGTGGTATGTGATTGGAATTGTCGCCATCATCGGGACAATGGTTATTGATTTTGACCGTTTTAAAATGATTTCCTGGTATTTATATGGATTCGGGATGTTATTATTATTTGGACTCTTTGTTGAAAAATATATTGTCGACATCCCCTTTGCTTCAAAAGTAAAGGGTGCAACAAGCTGGTACAACTTTGGTTTCGCAAGCTTCCAGCCATCTGAATTAATGAAGATTATTATAATCATTGTGTTAAGTAAAATTATTGCAGATCACCGTGAACAATATCCGATTAATACGATTAAGGATGATCTTCTTCTTATCGGTAAGATTATGCTAGCGTCTGCCCCACCGATTGGGTTTTTAGTGTTACAGCCTGATATGGGGATGACCATGGTCTTTATGTCAATCATTGCAACAATGATTCTTGTTGCAGGTATTAAATGGAGAATTATTTTTACAGCTATATTTTCAGCTATACTTGCCGTATCTACAGGTGTTTTTCTCTACTTTTATTTTCCAGACTTTTTCTTTAAATATATCATTCAGGATTATCAGATGAGCCGTTTTTATGGCTGGCTTACTCCTTGGGACACTGCAGGTAATGAAGGACATCAACTAGTCCGCTCCATGCTCGCAATTGGATCTGGCCAGTTAAACGGCAAAGGCTTCCAGGAATCTGAGGTTACTATTCCAGAAGGACATACCGATTTTATTTTTGCTGTTGTTGCCGAGCAATTTGGATTCATTGGAACAAGTATTATTATTTCCTTATTCTTCTTATTAATCTACCGAATGATTCATATTGCACTCGAAAGTCACGATCCATACGGCAGTTACTTATGTGCAGGTGTGATCGGTATGATTACGTTCCAAGTATTCCAAAACGTTGGAATGACAGTTGGAATCTTACCAATCACGGGTCTTCCATTACCGTTCGTTAGTTATGGAGGTAGCTCCCTCGCCACCTATATGATTGCAATCGGAATTGTGCTGAACGTTCGTTCAAGAACAAAGAAATTTATGTTTGACTAATTTGAAATAAAATCACGCCATACTTCTTATAATAGGGGTGGCGTGATTTTTTTATAGAAAGGAACTTATAATGAAAATAGATGTAATCGGTGACATTCATGGGTGTTATAAGGAGTTTAAAGAATTAACAACGAAATTAGGTTATTCGTGGGAGAGCGGGATTCCAATACATAATGAACGGGTTCTAGCTTTTGTCGGCGACTTAACAGATCGTGGACCAGAGTCCTTGAAGGTTATTAAAATTGTATACAGGCTCGTTGTTCAGGAAAAAAAGGCCTATTATGTCCCGGGCAATCACTGTAATAAGCTATATCGATATTTTCTCGGGAACAAAGTCCAAGCTACACATGGCTTGGAAACAACCGTGGCCGAATATGAGACATTGAATAAAAATGAACAAGAATCTATTCGAGATCAGTTTGTTGAGCTATATGAAGGTGCCCCACTCTACGAAAGGTTAAATGGAGGAAAATTAGTAATAGCCCACGCCGGGTTACGTGAGGATTATATCGGCCGGGATGATAAAAAAGTAAAGACTTTCGTGCTGTACGGGGACATTACCGGCAAGAATAATCCAGATGGTACTCCGGAAAGACGGGATTGGGCAAAGCATTATAAGGGTGCTTCGTGGATTGTCTATGGGCACACGCCAGTGAGAGAACCTAGATGGGTGAACAATACCGTAAATATTGATACTGGTTGCGTGTTTGGCGGTGGTTTGACGGCTTTAAGATATCCGGAGATGGAAACAGTCTCAGTGCCTTCGACAATGCCGCTTGTAGCGGAGAAGTTTCGGGAGTTTGGATAATGCTAGGGTATCTTATGGAGTATGCATCTGCAGCTTGGGTTACCTTTTTTGATGAATTGATTTCGGAATAGGAACGAATTATTGGTTTGCGTTACCATTTTGGTTTACTTCTATCTAGAACGGGCACGATTCGGTTGCTTGCGTTACCCTTTTGTTCAATTATGCCTTTGCAGTATACCATTTATCGTTTTTCGGATCAGTGATATAACGCTTAACCCGTTTGCAGTATACCATTAATCGTAGCTCGGATTAGCGATATACCGTTTAACCCGTTTGCAGTATACCATTTATCTTTTTTCGGCTGAACGATATATTGGAACCTTTCCAAACTACCTCAACACAAAAGCGACCTCACAAGGTCGCTTTTTCCAATAACTCTTTCATATCCTCCGGTAGTTCGGCATAAAAGACTACCTCATTTTTATCCATAGGGTGCAAAAAACGAAGCTCTCTGCAATGAAGAGCTTGCCTACCGATTTCCCTGCGCTCACCACCATACAAATCATCCCCTACAATCGGATGACCAATATGAGATAGATGGACACGAATTTGATGGGTTCTCCCAGTCTCTAGTTGAAGCTGCACATGCGTGCAATCACCAAACTTCTGAATGACCTGAAAATGGGTAACCGCTCTTTGACCATCCTCCCGTACCTGGCGCTCAATTATGCTATCGTCCTTCCGCCCAATCGGAGCATCTATTGTCCCGGAATCCCCAACTAGTCCATCATGTATGATGGCTTCATACGTCCTTTTCAATCTTCCAGCCTTTTGCTGCACAGATAATAGATGATGGATGTGACGATGCTTAGCAACTAGCAATAATCCAGATGTATCTCGATCAAGTCGATTTACTAAATGAACCGTTGCACCAAGGCCTAATGACAGATAATAATACAAAAGTGCATTTGCTAGACTTCCAGTCCGGCTCTCACGGGAAGGAATTGATTGCTGATATGGCGGTTTGTTCACAACCAATACATAAGGGTCCTCGTAAACAATCTGTATAGGTAGATTTTCAGGTATTAGTTCTAAACTTGGTTCCTCTGGTGGGAATACAACCTTTAGAACCTCGCCTTCGATTAAACGGTGTCGAACCGTAACAGGAACGCTATTTATAAAAATGCCACCACCAGCGAACTTAATATCGGTAAGAGCCGTTCTTGAAATATCTTGTTCTTTTACAAATTCTTTAACTAACTTTCCTGAATCTTGTGATGATATTTTCCATTCTAATGTAAAAGCCTCCACATTCCTCTATCCCTTCCAAATGTCCAGCTACGACTCGCAGCGAATAGCGAGACTTCCCTCACCCTTCGTACGATAAGCTCAACATCGGTTCACTTTGTTCACCGTGTTTCCTTTATCTCCTTAAGGAACACAGACTAAGTACGCCACGTCCAGTGGCAACGTCTGTGTGACCCACTTCGTGTGGGCCCCAGTCCGTACGTCGCTATACGCTCGCCTCCGCTTTTCTGTTAGTCCGAAATAAACGAATCACGTACCCTCTTCCAAAATGGGAAGGGGCGGAAACGCGCAAAACGCACTTTTTCTGGAGCAACACGGCATTGAATGGATTTCACATCCTTGTGTAAAAGGGTTAAATGGTCAATTGTAATATGAAAATCAACATCATTTACTGGTTTCATTAAAATCGAATGATGGTTCGGTAAAATTAATGGTGAACCGACCGTTCGAAACACCCGATTATTAATCGAGGCCATTTCAGCAACTTGAATTGCCTCAATCGAAGGATGTAAAATGGCACCACCGAGTGCCTTGTTGTATGCAGTACTTCCTGAAGGTGTCGAAATACATAACCCATCTCCGCGGAATGTTTCAAATAGTTGTCCCTTGATTTCAAGGTCCATGACTAGTGAGCCTTCAACACTTTTAACCGTACATTCATTTAAGGCAAGGTATCTAGATTCACGCCCACCATTGATATAACGAATATATACCTCAAGTAATGGATATTCAACCACCTGGTATGGGGTTTTAGCAATAGCAATAACGAGTTTCTCGATTTCTTCTGGAACCCAGTCTGCATAAAACCCAAGATGCCCTGTGTGAATACCTACAAAAGCAGTTTTATCTAATCGGCTGCGGTAACGGTGAAAGGCATATAAAAGTGTACCATCTCCTCCGACAGTTACGACAATATCTGGTTGATCCTCGTCATATGTGAGCCCGAAGTCCATTAAGTATGTTTTTATTTTCTGCATTAATGTATTCGAGTTCGAGTCACCTCTCGAAGTTACAGCAAATTTCATGTTTTACACCCTATCTATTAAGATTTATCCTTACTATCCGTTTTTCTTGAAAAAATAACTTGCGCTTCTTGAATTTCGCCACGTATTTTGGACATCTCCTCATCAAGAAGAAAAGCAGCCTCTGCAGCACGTTGTAAGCGATGCTCGATTTCTTCAGGAAATCTGCCTTTATATTTGTAGTTTAAGGAGTGTTCGATTGTTGCCCAAAAGTTCATAGCAAGAGTGCGAACCTGTATTTCTACTAAAATTTTCTTCTCACCATTGATGGTTTGAACAGGATACTTGATCACAAGATGATAGGAACGATAACCGCTCTCTTTCTTTTGTGAAATATAGTTTCGTTCCTCAATGATTTCTAAATCATTTCGCATCCTTAATAATTCGACAACCAACTTGATATCGTCAACGAATTGACACATCATTCGTAAGCCTGCGATGTCTTGCATCTCTTCTTCGATTTTGTCGAGCGGAATGTTTTTCTTTATTGCTTTATCTAAAATACTTGGAATTGGCTTTACTCGTCCTGTTACAAATTCGATTGGGGAATGGGTTCCTTGCATTTCAAATTGTGCTCGCATTCCTTTAAACTTTATTTTTAGCTCATCAACCGCTTGCTTGTATGGAGCCAAAAAAAGATCCCAGTCTTTACTCATAATAGACCCCCATTTTTCTTAGCATAGGAAAAAATCAAATGCGCCTTGGCGTATTTGCGCCCAGATTTTAGGCCCACATGAGGTGGGTCACAAAGACGTTGCCACAGAACGTGGCGTTCTTAGTCTTTGATCTTATGTAGCGAAAAGCTTCCTCTAAAAAATCTGTGGCATCCACCGGAGGCTTTAACTTAATTCATTCGGCGTTTGACCTGGCGAATGAATTAAGTTAAAAAGTGTTCTCCACGAGCTCGACCATTTCATCTCCATAGTTGGCATTACCTTCGATGTTTTGTAAAAGATATTCCAATTCAGGGATGATATAGATTAGTTCGAGTTCGTTGTCTTCTAGGTGTAAAATAACTTGTTGTTTTTCAGAAATAACATTTTTAAGTGATGGCCAGACAGCTGAAGGCAAACTCACATATATAAATTCCTGTTCATTTTCAAGTTTGTAAATGAATGCTAGTGAATCGGAATCAACAAGCATTTGACCACTGGCACGCAATCCTGCTGTGTCAAAATCCGTTTGTTGCGCCTTAAGTTCTAATCCGTTGTTAGAATAATTAAAATGACTAATCTCAATACGCTTTTGCATTAGTAATCTCCTTTTTAATCAATCAAATGCGCCATGGCGTATTTGCGCCCAGATTTTTAGGCCCACACGAGGTGGGTCACAAAGAC
>NZ_JBALOP010000017.1:111661-122293 GCF_036962685.1 Bacillus sp. JJ1566
GGCGTTCTTAGTCTTTGGTCTTATCTCGCGAAAAGTTTCCGCTGAAAATCTGTGGCATCCGCCGGAGGCTTTAATTTCTTCAGTGGGGATAACTCCCCACTGAAGAAAGTTAAATCAAATCCACACCTATTTTATCATATGTACAACGATTCTTTAAAGAAACAGCTAAGCAATTCCTAAAAAAGACACACCTCATGATATAATAAAACAAACAAACCGTAATAAAGGAAGTTGAAAAAAAGATGGCACAAGAGCTTGAAATTGAATTTAAAAATATTCTAGAAGAAAATGAATATCAACAATTACTTTCTGAATTCTCGATTGACGATGATAAAAAAGTGATCCAAGAGAATTTTTATTTCGATACTGCTGAATTTTCGTTAAAAAAGCTAGGGGCTGCCCTTCGCATTCGTGAAAGAGAAGGCACCTATACACTCACATTAAAACAGCCCGTTAAACGTGGATTATTAGAAACACACCAAGTTTTAACAGTGGAAGAATCCAAGCAAATGCTTGATGGTGGTAATATCATCGATGGTGAAGTCTCTGACATTTTAAAAACATTATCTATCAATCCTTCGAACGTTACTTTCTTTGGGTCTCTAAAAACGATACGAGCTGAAGTCCAATATAAAAATGGCCTACTTGTATTGGATAAGAGTTACTATTTAAATCAGGTTGATTTCGAGGTAGAATATGAAGTAACAGATGAAGTGATCGGAAAAGAGATTTTTAAAGAGCTGCTTAAGCAATACAATATACCACTTCGTAAAACAGACAATAAAATTCGTAGATTTTATAATCGTAAAAAGCAAATTCTACTAGGAGAGGAACGCAGTTGAAGATAGATTACAAAGTATTAATGGAGCTTCAGGCGTTACGAAATATTTCGACACCAAATTCACCGGTGCCAAGTAACGACGGAACCTTATTTAAGGACATGCTTTTACAGCTGATGTCTAATTCATCTAGTTCACCAACTGAAAGTATTCGTTCGAAGATTAATCTTTCATCATTATCTAGCAATAACCATTATCTGCCGTTAACGTTTTCGAATTCTCAAACCATGACTGTCTCTAGCAACTATGATGAATTGATTCAAAATGCGGCACAAAAATATAATGTTGATGCACGTTTAATTAGCTCTGTAATTAAGCATGAATCCAATTTTAATCCGAATGCGAAAAGTCATGCAGGTGCTACTGGCCTTATGCAATTGATGCCTGCAACAGCACGGGGATTGGGTGTAACTGATATTACAGACCCGGCTCAAAACATTGAAGGAGGTACGAAATACCTACGGAATATGTTAGACCGCTATAACGGAAATGTTTCACTTGCATTAGCTGCCTATAATGCCGGACCTGGGAATGTAGACAAGTATGGTGGCATTCCACCCTTTAAAGAAACACAAAACTATGTTAGAAAAGTAACAGACACTTATATCGGATAATCTGAGTTCTCCCTTGCGAAACGGGAGAGCTTTTTCATTTTGACCAAAGCAATATTATTATTCCATAAATTTCATTCCCCTTAAAGTGCGCTTTATTTGAGTTAAATCTCTTCCATTGATAAAATGTTAATACACTAAGATATTTAGTAAATCGAAAAAGAGAAATAGTAGGCTACTATTAACACTCCTGACGAGTAGATAGGGGGTAAGGTATTGAAACAAAATGAAAACATAGGATTCATTCATTCATCTAGTAATCGTCCGTTGGAAATCTATATGTTTATTGATCCACTATGTCCTGATTGTTGGGCACTGGAACCCATTTTAAAGAAGCTAACAATTGAATATGGAAAGTATTTTACGATTCGCCATATTTTAAGTGGCCGCCTTGCTTCCTTGAATATTCAGAAGAGGAAAAAGCCAGAAGACATGGCTCAAGTGTGGGAACGCACTGCTAGTCGATCAGGAATGTCTTGTGACGGAAGCCTATGGCTTGAAAATCCAATTTCTGCTCCTCATTCTGTTTCTATTGCAATAAAGGCTGCAGAGCTTCAAGGAAAAAAAGCAGGAATCCGTTTTTTACGAAAGCTCCAGGAAAATCTATTTCTTGAAAAACGTGATATTTCAGATGCAGACGTATTGCTTGATTGTGCAGAAGAGGTAGGACTTGATGTAAATGAATTTTTAAATGATCTTCATTCATCGAGTGCTGCAAAGGCATTCCAATGCGATTTAAAAATCACATCAGAAATGGAAGTGGATGAAATTCCGACACTTGTTTTCTTTAATGAAAACATTGAGGAGGAAGGGCTAAAGATTACTGGCTGTTATCCATATGAAATGTATGTTCATATTATTTATGACATGCTCGGCGAAAAAATTGAACCTACTCCTCCACCACCTTTGGAGGATTTCTTAAAATACTTTAAATTTGTTGCCTCAAAAGAAATTTCAGTTTTGTACGATTTACCTATACCAGAAGTCGAACGTGAAATGAAGAAGCTGATATTAAAGCAAAAAGTGGAACAAGTTCCTGTGAAGTATGGAACCTTCTGGAGATATCTAGAATAACGAAAAAGACTTGAACCCAATTGGTCCAAGTCTTTCTTCTATTTCAATAAAGGGGATGGGAGAAATTTCACTGCAAACAAAGGGGTGTTGTTTGTGTGATTACTTCTTGATTAAATAATAGCAAGATTGATAACCACTTTCAACTATTTGTACATTTTTTCACAAAGTTGTCAAATTCCTATTCTTAAAACGAATGCTTGGACATAGATATAAGATAGTGATACTTTAAGCAGTGGGTTATATTTGAGGAAACTTATGGAGGACGTAGAAATGAGGAGAATCGGGCTGATAATCGGGACTTTCATGATCATCATCACCTTTGGACTAAATATATTGGGATTAATGAAATTAATTCCCCTTTATATCACAACCCCTCTTTTATTTCTTTCATTACTTGTGACACTAGTTATCTATAATAACCGTAATCGTTTCAGGGGTTTTCGTTCATAGCAAAGGGCATCCAACATGGATGCCCCTTCTTTTTATTGTCTAGCTCCAAGCGCCAGCGGTTCTCTGGTCTAAGCCACAGGCCTGAAGCATTTCTTATTACTTCTCTAATAATTTTTCCATTTCAGTTAGTGTGGCTTCGAATACTTTACACGCTTCTTTAATCGGCTCTGCAGAATTCATGTCCACACCTGCATTTTTTAGTACCTCAATTGGATAGTTAGAGCTTCCCGCTTTTAGGAAGTTGTTTATATAGCGATCAACAGCTGGCTTACCTTCTTCTAGAATTTGCTTACTTAATGCGGTTGCCGCACTATAACCTGTTGCATACTGGTATACATAATAATTGTAGTAGAAATGCGGGATGCGTGACCATTCTAGTCCAATTTCCTCATCTACGACAATATTTGGACCGAAGTATTTTTTATTAAGCTCATAATACATTTCGGTGAATAAATCAGGAGTCAATGCTACTCCTTCTTGGGCTTTCATATGAATCATATGTTCAAATTCCGCAAACATGGTTTGACGGAATACAGTTCCCCTGAAACCTTCAAGCTGGTGATTTAAAAGATATAATTTCTTTTGGTCGTCATCAATTGTTTTTAATAAATAATCTCCTAATAGCGCTTCATTACAAGTTGATGCTACTTCCGCTACAAAGATGGAATAGTTTCCATATGTATATGGCTGGTTATTCCTTGTAAAATAGCTATGGACGGAGTGACCAAATTCATGGGCTAATGTAAATAAATTGTTCACATTATCCTGCCAATTCATAAGGATATATGGATTTGTACCGTATGTTCCTGAAGAATACGCACCACTTCGTTTTCCTTTATTCTCGTGAACATCGACCCAACGATTTTCAAAGCCTTCTCTTAAAACATTTAAATAATCCTCTCCTAGTGGAGCTAGCCCTTTAAGTATATAATCCTTTGCTTCCTCATAGGAAACCTCCATTTTTACATCCTTTACAAGTGGAGTATAGAGGTCATACATATGAAGCTCATCCACCCCTAGAGCCTTTTTACGAAGGTCAACATAACGATGCAACAGTGGAAGATTATCATTAATTGTATTCACTAAGTTATCATAAACAGTCTCAGGAATATTGTTGCTGCTCAAAGCAGCCTCACGAGCCGATTGATAGTTACGAACACGGGCATTAAAATTATCTTTTTTAACAGTACCACTCAATGTGCTTCCAAACGTATTTTTAAATTTGCCATATGTGTCATAGACTGACTTGAACGCTTCTTCTCTTACACGCCGGTCTGAGCTTTCTAGAAAACGAATATAACGACCATGCGTAATTTCAACCTCTTCCCCATTCTCATCTTTGATGGTAGGGAATGTTAAATCTGCGTTGTTCAGCATACCAAATGTATTACTTGAAGAATCCATTACCTCATAGGCTTGTGCAAGCAATGCTTCCTCTTTTGCTGAAAGAACATGTGGGCGTTCACGGTTAATATCATTTAAAGCATGCTCGTAAACCCGCAACTCCTCTTTTTCCGCCAAAAACGATTTGATTTTCTCCTCATCGACAGATAGAATTTCTGGTACGATAAATGCAAGTGCACTTCCTACCTGTGTATATAGATTTGTTGCGCGATCATATAAACCTTGATATAACGAATTTGATGTATCTTGGTCATTCCGCATATGCGCATATGTATAAAGTTTTCCCATTCGTAAAGAAATCGCGTCTTGATAAGCTAATGCCTCATGAAGCTTATCCGCAGATTCGCCTAGTTTACCTTGGAATTCTTCAATTCCTGGAATCATCTCTTTTACTTCAGTAAATTCTTTTTCCCAATCTGCGTCTGAAGCAAAAATATCTTCTAATCTCCATGTATCCTGCTCGGCAATTTCATTCCGATTTGGGAGCTTTTTTACAGTTGATTGTTCAGCCATTTAATAAACCTCCTTATTACTATTCACTAAAAAGTATTCGATACCTTATTGATTATCTCCTTTTTTATAGAAAAAGTTAAGTTTTTTGAATTCAGTCTTTGCCAATATTAGGTTGTACCAATCCATCTTCTTCATGCTTTCCAACACTTGCCAACTGTATTTCATCCATTCTACTAGCTTCGTCTAAATTAGTTGGTATTTCAAAATCCCCTATTTTTTCGTATTTGGTCTTCGTGATTTTTTTCAGTTTGTTCTTAGTTACAAGTATTTGTAAGTATTCCTCAATAGCCAGGGAATATTGGGTATGAAATACCAACGGCAGCTGCCTAATCACGATATCTTTTGTTGTAATTCGCCGCGAAATCACCTCCATTACTTTTGAAAAAAAGAATGTTTCCCCACTCCGAAGCTGAAGCAAAAGATCTAATAAAACCCACATTTGCCATATCATAGGCGATGTATGGAACCAATAGCCTGATGGGACGGGTAATCCCGCTTCAGCAGGTAAATGGGATGGCGGTATACGGTTTTGATAAAGGGTAGTCAAAAATGTAGCCAAATGGTTGGATGAATATATAGAGTAGCTTGCTCTCCACTTTTGTTTTTTTCGATTCCATAAATGGTGTAAAGTTAATGTAGGATTGGTTGGGTCCAAAAGTCTAGTAAAGGTCATTACATGTTCTTTTTGAAATTGAATGGAACAAAAGGTTTCACTTGTTGTAAATGGTTGAAGATTGGATAGTTTGACGAATGTAGAAGTATCTGGGCAGTAATAAAGAATGCAAGGTTGGGTTGGTTGGTTGAAGGAGGTAGCAAACAGCCATTGAAAAGATGATAGTCGAACCGAATGGGTAGACGTTCGGTTAAACCATTTTGCACCTAAAATCCAAATAGGCACAATCCCTTCATCCTTGTAGGAATCGGATCTCTTTTTAAATAAGGAATAATCGATTTGGGAGCATTGGTACTCAATTGCGAAGCGTTTGTTTGCGGTTGTCACTAAGAGGTCTGGACGTTGTGTGATTTCGGATAAAAATGGCTCGAGTGAGACATCATAGCCTTGGGCCTGGAACCAGTGATAAAGCTGACGCTTACCCTCGAGGTGATATTCAGACTCTGGCTCTGTTTTAATTTTGCATTCGGCTCCTTTTAGATGCGCGAAATGATGAGTCTTTTTCATGCCTGCCTTAAGCTGGACTTTACTTTGGCATGCCGGACAATGAAATGTCTCATGGTTGCGCAGCTTAAGCAAATCGGAGCGCTCCCATTTTTCCATGAGTGAAATGTATTCACCATTTTCACGTAATGCAACAAACACGGCATCATCTCCTTCTTATTATTTATTGCTCCTTAAAAATAGCATAGATGTTCAGCCTGTACAATCAAAAATTATGAACATTTCGTCAAGAAAAAAGCCGATTTCACAAAATGAAATCGACTTTCTGTTATATTGAAAAGTATTTAATCATTTCCTCTAATGCATTCTCATTGATAATCCTTTTACCATACTCTTCAATTCTATGAATTGACATTGCTGATTCCTGCCCATATTCCAAGACAATGCTAAGCATATCCTCAAGTTCATCTTCTGTGTAAATTTCCTCGTTAAATTCGATAAATAAGTAATACTTATTTTCAAAGGAGTATAAGGAATTGCTTATTCCCTCAAGCTGAACTCGATGTGCAAGGGAAATGACATCCTCAAAATCTTGAAATCGAATTAAAAATTGGAAGTTTTCTTCCTCAAATTCTTCAATAAAGTCTTTATCCTCATATTTTGAATGAAATTGTTGATCTAATAATGATTCAATCTTTTCATCAACAGGAATTTTATCATCACCAACTGGAAGCTCATACTTATTCCCATCTTTGGAAAGCTGTGCTCGAGTTACAAGAACTTCCAACCCTTTTTCTAAGGCCTGGACTTGGATCCATAGTGGACCATCAATCGTGAATTCTTCTTCCTGATGAATTTCATCCATCATCTCCCAGAAGAGCTCTTCACTTCGCTCTCGGTTATACCAAATTTCTTCACGTTCAAACCCACGCTGTTCTATATCATTATATGAAATATAAAATTTTACTGTATGTTCGTTGATTCGTTCGATTTCCATTACAGAACCTCTCCCTTCTTGCTCAGATTTTGAAGGGACGTTATACCCCCGAGCCAGATGCTCTTTTATTCACTTTTCCCATAATTGTTGTAGAATAACCTCAGTATAGAAAAAAGTCTATATCTTGTACTTTTATTTTATGTTAAAAGATATGAGAATGGAAATAAAAAAGGTTAATTTTATAAAAACAGTTAAATTGCCCGGTTTACTGGTTAAATCATATTTCGGGTTGCTTCTGTTTTATGTACCATTATAATACGAATCGCGATAGAAAACGAGTAAAATGTCCCAATAAATAAAAAAACTCCTACGTTTTTACAGTAGAAGTTTCTCGATGTTAGTTTACTAAGCGTTGTGCTTCTTTTAGTTGGAAGGTACGAACTTTTCTTGGTAGAAATCTACGAATTTCGTCCTCGTTATATCCTACCTGAAGTCTTTTCTCATCGATGATAATTGGTCGACGAAGAAGACCAGGATTTCCTTGAATTAATTTGTATAAATCCTGAAGAGGCATTGTCTCCAGATTTACGTTCAATTTTTGGAATACCTTAGAACGAGTTGAAATAATCTCATCTGTTCCATCTTCCGTCATACGTAAAATTTCCTTGATCTCTTCAATTGAAAGAGAATCTGAAATAATGTTTCTTTCTTGATATGGAATTTGATTCTCCTCTAACCATGACTTCGCTTTACGGCATGAAGTACAGCTCGGAGAAGTATAAAGAGTAACCATTAACCTTATCACTCCCTTAAAAGTAGATTATTACTTAACAATCTGCATGATTGGTCATGGGTGAAAATAACGCTAAATTAAAATGACTTTAATTAAGTAATTTCTTTAATTATTATACCTCAAATTTTCTGAGAAAGATAGACAATTTTGAAGAAAACTTTTGAATCTTGAAGACCTTGATACATCTATGGTTCTAAATCTGAAAGTAGAGGAATTGTAAGCTCCAACTCTTCCCAAAGTTAAACATTTTTTAAGATATCACGATTATCATTATTGTTGTTAAATGATAATACTTGATCAACGTTCTCATAGGAGTCACCATAAAATTCTTTATCTTTATATATGTGGATCTCTTCATATGTTTTTCTCATGGCTTTATACACAAGTTCTTCAGATTGATTTTTTGGAGACCAGTATAAAATCTCCATTTGATTAGGTTCATTTGTTGCCAAAGATTTACGTTCGTATCCAATTGAAGTTGCATGCTCAAAGCCTTCTCGTTTATAGAACCTTAGCCTTTTTTCAGTATCTGAGTCTTCATAGTTAACAGGCTCAACCTCAAGTATTATTGGTTTCCCCTTTTTCTTTAGCTTTTCAATGAGTTTATGACCTAAGCCTTGTCCACGGGATTCTGTTGAAACAAACAAGTAGTCGATAAATATAAAACCTTCCAATTCAGCATACATGAGGACATGGTAAGGTCCTTCATCTTTATAATAAATATCCCCTTTTTCCTGTAAGAGTGTTTCCATATGTTCTTTTGATTTCATTTCCTCAATCGGAAAATACTGATTTAGTTTTTCATACCAATTCATATATCTGCTCCTTTAATTTTTTTTAGGACATCCTTAGTGTATGTAAGTTAAGTAAATTTGCTCTAAATTTAGATATTCCCTCTTTCAATAAAAGTAAACTTGAAATAGAATAGAAGTATGAAAGCAGTTTCATTTTAATCAGTCTGGGTTTAGCCCAGACTAAATAAAATGATAGCCTCCGGCGGATGCCTCGATTTTTCAAAGGAAATTTTTCGAGACTAGCTCGAAAAAAATCGGGCGCAAATACGCTAAGGCGCATTTGATTGAAAGGAGATATTCATGGCAAGCTACATAATGGATTTAGGTCTTATTGCTGTTTTGGTCATTGGTATTACTGCTTTGATGGGTGTTATGGCAAATGGTGTTGGGGAACGAGTTTTTGGAGGTAAATCTGGTTCTGATATTGTTAACCGTGATGTAAATGTAAAGGCCGGTTGGAAAAAGGTCGGCGGACGAAAAAAATAAAAAATGGCTGGTCCCAAAGTCGATTGGGCCAGCCATTTTTTTGTCTAGCTTCAGGCGCCATCGGCTCAAGGTCATAAGCCAAACGCTTCGGAAGGTAAAAGGCACCTTCTGTCAGCGCTGGTCTTATGCTTGTCGCCGATAGACCGGCGCCTTACGCTTTTCTTACTATGGGGTGTAATCCACACCTTTTGTGTAGGTATTTGCAGCGTTCCATAGTAAGAATTCATTTATTCCTTGGTCCTGCAAACCCTTTATTTGTGCTTCGATTTCAGCTTTTCCGTACACTGTATAATTTCCTTTTCCCAGCCAACTCGCTGTAAAGTCCTGCAGCCATGGTCTTGAAACAGGTCTGTTTTCGATTTGGTTTAGCTTATGGTTTTCAACCTTCGCATATTCCGATACTAAGCGATATGGTTCTAGGTCAGGGCGTGGAATACCGAAATAAGTTGTCCAGTGACTAGGGTAAATCATTGACGAAATGACATCGACATGTTCTGAAATCTTTGAGAAATTTTGCCCAATGCCTGGTGCTTCAGGTAAAGTCGCCGTGTAACCAAAAATATCAACCGAAACCTTTATATTATATGGCTCCAATTTTTTCTTTGCATACGCTACAAAATCCGTTACAGCGGCAACACGTTTTTGAACATTGTCTAAATTCGCCTTCTCGTATTCCCCCATGCTATAGGTTAAGGAACCATCACGTTTCTCAAATCCCTCTGGAAATCGGACATAGTCAAATTGAATCTCTTGGAATCCAAGCTTTGCTGCTTCAATTGCTATTCCTACGTTATAATCCCAAACTTCTTTTAAAAATGGATTCACGAACGCTTCTCCTCGAGGATTGGTCCAAACCTTGTCACCTTCTTTAAACGATAAATCGGGTCTGTTCTTTGCTAAAACTGAATCCTTAAATACGACAACCCTTGCAATTGGATAAATTTGCTTTTCTTCGAGCTTTTTAAGCATGGTTGTTGGGTCTTTGATTAAATCCTTACTAATTGTTTGATATTTCGAGTCCTTTGGAGGTACGTATGTTAAATATCCAAAGTCGTCCTTCACATCAATAACCATCGCATTAAGGTCAGATTCATCAACTAATTGGACTAGTTGTGGAAAACGATTGCCACCGGCTGAATGTGCCGAAACATATATACCTCTTATTGCATCAGGGTATTCAAATTGATAGCCAGAATCAAACTCAAACCGTGAAACCATTTCAGGGATTACTTTTTTAGTCATTACCAATTTACTGGTTGGATGAGATTCGATTGATAAAATTTTATTTTCTGCAGAACCTATTTGATTCACATATAAAAAGCCGAAGCCAACAACAACGAATACCATTAGAAAAGAGAATATTTTTTTCATGTTTTCCTCCTTCCTTCTCACTCTCTATTGACATTGTAAATGAATTTTCCAGAAAATAATACAAAATCAGACAAATTTTTCATGCGTTCCGTATTTATTCAATTTTATGAGCAATTTTGTCTGTTTATTTATAGTCTTCTTTTAAAGCTTTGTGTTATTAGTGGTAAATGTGCTCAAATCAAATACGCCTTAGCATATTTGCGCCAGATTTTTTTAGGCCCACACGAGGTGGGTCACAAAGAC
>NZ_JBALOP010000017.1:122425-136785 GCF_036962685.1 Bacillus sp. JJ1566
CAGTTAATGCTGAAAAATTTCCTTTGAAAAATCGTGGCATCCGCCGGAGGCTTTAATTATATTTAGCAGAAGTGGCTAACTCCTACTAAATATAATTAAAAAATGGCCCTAATGAAAGGCCATTTTAGCTGTATTTTGCTTTATATTCTTTGTACTCCTTTTCTGAACATGAAACGAGATGTCCTGGTCTAATTTCACGGAGCTTTATCTCTTCATTTTCAGAATAGCCATGTTCTTTTGGATCATAAATTAGTCGTTTTCGATTTCGTTCATAATCAGGGTCTGGCAGTGGAATTGCTGATAACAATGATTTTGTATATGGATGAATGGGGTTTAAATATAAGTCGTTCGCATCTGCAAGCTCAACGATTTTTCCGAAATACATAACTCCTATACGGTCACTAATATATTTCACCATCGACAAATCATGTGCAATAAATAAGTAAGTTAATCCTTTTTCTTCTTGGAGTCTTTTCAATAGATTGACGACTTGCGCTTGAATGGAAACATCTAAAGCTGAGATAGGTTCATCTGCAATAATAAAGTCTGGTTTTACCGCAAGTGCACGTGCGATTCCAATCCGTTGACGTTGTCCTCCAGAGAATTCATGTGGATACCGATTCGCATGCTCCCGGTTTAGTCCAACTGTTTCCAAAAGTGAATATACTTGTTCCATTCGCTCACTATTGTTTTGGGCTAATCCATGAATATCAATACCCTCAGCCACAATATCCGCTACAGTCATTCTTGGATTTAAAGAAGCATATGGATCCTGGAAAATCATTTGCATTTTCCGGTTAAACTTTTTCAACTCTTTTTTGGACTTTTTCCCGTGAACATTTTCTCCATTAAAAATAACCTCGCCACCCGTAGCATTATATAGGCGAATAATGGTCCTTCCAGTAGTTGATTTTCCACATCCAGACTCTCCCACTAGACCTAATGTTTCTCCTTTATAAATATCAAAGGTAATTCCGTCCACTGCTTTTACCATATTAGGTTTTCCAACATTAAAATATTGCTTTAAATTTTTAATTTCAACTAATTTTTGTTTTTCTGCCATTTCATTCATCATCCTTTCTGTCTTGCTTTTCGGATGAGAAGTTTTTCATTCGACGTTTTACGGCTTCAGGCGGTTCCACTTTTGGTGCGTCGGGATGAAGTAGCCATGTTGCAGCATAATGTGTATCTGAAACCTTAAACATTGGTGGTTCCATTTCATAATCAATTTTCATAGCAAAACGATTTCTTGGTGCAAACGCATCTCCCTTTGGAGGATTTGTAAGGTCAGGCGGTGACCCTGGAATAGCCATTAACTCTGTCTGTTCATCGTTATCTAGACTAGGCATTGACGATAATAACCCCCATGTATAAGGATGCTTTGGGTTATAAAAAATTTCATCTACCGTCCCGTATTCAACTATTTTTCCAGCATACATTACAGCAACCCTATCTGCGACATTGGCCACTACGCCTAAATCATGTGTGATAAAAATAATCGATGTTTCCAGTTTTTTTTGGAGGTCTTTCATTAATTCTAAGATTTGTGCTTGAATCGTTACGTCCAGTGCCGTGGTTGGTTCGTCTGCAATCAATAATTTAGGACTTGAAGCCAATGCAATGGCAATCATCGCTCGCTGTCTCATTCCACCACTAAATTCATGCGGATATTGGTTTACTCGCTTCTCTGGGCTAGCAATTCCTACAAGTCGTAGGAGTTCAATTGCACGGTCCTTTGCATTACCCTTCGACATGTTTTGATGTTTTATCAAAACCTCCATTATTTGCATGCCGACCTTCATTGTTGGATTAAGGGAAGTCATCGGGTCCTGAAAGATCATGCCAATATCCTTCCCTCGAATCTTCTCCATTTCCTTGTTGGTTTTAGGAACAAGGTCTTCTCCGTCAAAAAGGATTTGTCCTTTCGTAATTTTTCCAGGTGGCATTGGAATAAGTTTCATGATTGTCTGCGAGGTTACACTTTTTCCAGACCCTGATTCCCCGACAATTGCAAGTGTTTCACCCTTATATAAATCAAAATTCACACCGCGGACTGCCTTTACTTCACCCGCATAGGTTTGAAAAGCGACTTCAAGGTCTTTTACTTCTAATAACTTGTCCATTTACTCACTCCCTTACTTGCGCAGCCTTGGGTCTAATGCGTCTCGCATTCCATCGCCGATTACGTTAAAAGCAAAGATCGTGACACAGATCAAGGTAGCTGGAAAGAACAATCGCCATGGATAATATTCAAATGCTGGCAAGCCTTCTGAAGCCATAGTTCCCCAGCTAGCAAGAGGAACCTGCACACCTAAGCCAAGATAACTTAAAAAGGATTCCGTAAAGATTGCATTTGGAATTGTTAATGTCATCGTAACTAAAATCGGACCCATGGAATTCGGAATCAAGTGCTTAAACATAATTCGCTTAACGTCAGCACCTAGCGTTTGAGCGGCTAGTACATATTCCTGATATTTCAACTGCAAGACTTGTCCTCTAACAATCCGCGCCATATTAATCCATCCAGTTATCGTCATCGCAAGAATCATCGTGCCTAATCCTTGTTCGAGAATAACCATAAGTAAAATAACTAGTAGTAAATATGGAACACCATATAAAATATCTGCGAATCTCATCATAAATTCATCGACTTTTCCACCCATATAGCCAGATATACCACCCCATAAAACACCAATTACAAGGTCAATAACAGCCGCTGCAAGTCCAATAAATAAAGAGATTCGTGCTCCTTCCCAAGTCCTAGTAAAAACATCTCTTCCCAATTCATCTGTTCCAAACCAATGCACACTTGATGGTGCTTCATTGGCATGTGTAAGGTCTGTTGTTCGATAATCAAATTCATTCATCATTGGTCCAAAAATTGCCATGATTAGTAATAAAATTAAAAGAACTACACCTACCAATGCAAGTTTATTTTTCTTAAATCGAGACGTGACATCCTTCCAAAAAGATAAACTTGGTTTTGAAATTTTTTCAGCTTCATTCTCGTTCATTGTTGCGGGCGTAAACATTTCCTTTGGAATATTCTGCATTAATTAGTCTCCTTTCTTCGCCCCAGATAGCTTGATGCGAGGGTCAATAAATCCGTACAAAATATCGACAAGGAGAACAGAAATCAAGAGTAAGATACTATAAAAGACAGTGACTCCCATAATCACGGTATAATCACGATTTGTAATACTCGTAACAAATTCGTCCCCTAATCCAGGTATTCCAAAGATTTTTTCAATGACAAAGCTACCCGTTAAGATTCCTGCTGTTAATGGCCCCATATACGAGACAACTGGTAGCATTGCATTTCGAATTGTATGCTTAATTGTGATTGTGCCTTGAGCTAATCCTTTTGCACGAGCTGTTTTAATATAATCATTGCTTAACACCTCAAGCATACTTGATCGTGTTAATCGTGCGATAAAGGCCATTGGTGAAGCAGCTAGTGCAATTGCAGGTAAAATCGTATGCATAAATGATTCCCATCTTGCAACTGGAAAAATATCCAGCTTAATGGCGAAGATATATTGTAAAATCGTAGCTAAAATAAAGCTTGGAACGGAAATCCCTAAAACAGCGACAATCATGGCAGAATAATCCTGCCATTTATTATGATAAAGAGCAGCAATTACACCTAATATAACGCCAATTGCAATCGCGATTAAAATCGCCTCAATCCCTAAGAAAAAGGAAATTGGAAATCCATTATTAATAATTTCATTAACAGTCATTGCTTTATATTTGAAGGAGGGACCAAAATCCCATCTTGCCACATCATATAAATAGTTAAAATACTGTTTATATAAAGGTTGGTCTAACCCATAATGGGCATTTAGCGCCGCTTCAATTTCTGGCGGTACTTCCTTTTCTTTTGTAAACGGACCACCAGGAGCCGCTTGCATTAAGAAAAATGTGGCGGTTACAATCAAGATGAGCGATATCACCATGTAGATTAATCTCTTAATTATATATTTAGCCACTTTATACACCTCCCATTAACCCTTTTCAAAAAGTGAGGTATATAGGTCGACTATATACCTCACAATTTTGCTTACTTCTTTTATTCAAAATAAGCCCACTTAAATTGAGCATCACCTAATGGTGAAATAACAACGCCTTTCAGATTCTCATTTTGAACCCAGTTGTTTGTGTAGAAGTAGATTGGTGCAATGGGCATTTCACTAATTACTACTTTTTCCGCTTCTTTTAGAAGGTCAAGACGTTTATTCTTATCTGTTTCAACAGCAGCTTGTGCGAGAAGATTATTAAAGGTTTCACTAGTCCAGCCTGTATCATTATTACCTTGTGGTACTGTATAGATTTCAAGGAAGTTTACAGGGTCATTGAAGTCAGCTAACCAACCTGTACGTGCAATCTGGAAATTACCTGTATCAACATTATCAAGAAATACAGTCCATTCCGCATTATTAAGGGTGACTTCAACTCCTAATTCCTTTCTCCACATATCCTGGATTGCTTGAGCAATTTTTTGATGCCCTTCAGATGTATTATAGGAAAGGGCAATTGGGGGAAGCTCCGATACATTGGATAATCCCAGTTCATCTAATGCTTTTTGTAAATGCTCCTTTGCTGCCGCTACATCATTATCCTTGAAATAACCTTTCTCATTTTCCTTAAGTATTGTCGTAGGAACTAAAGCCATTGCTGGAATTTGTCCACCTAGTGCAACATTCTCTACTATCGCTTTTCGATTGATCGCATATGCAAATGCTTTACGTAGATTTTCATTTTGGAACGGCTCCTTGTTAATATTAAACTTATACCAATATGTTCCGGCAATTGTGCTTTTTTGGAGTGTTCCTTCTTTTTCTAAAGTAGGAATAACATCCGTTGGCAATGCCGACATCGGTGCCCCAGCCCAATCTAATTCTCCTTTTTTGAAGCTTTGGTACTCTGTACTCGGGTCATTAATCATATCCATTGTGATTTTCTCTAACTTTACTGAATCGGCATCCCAATAGTCCTTATTTTTATTAAGGGTAATAGTTGCTGATTTATCTGCAATCACAAATGGCCCGTTCGAGACATAAGATTCATCAACACGGTTTGCCCAGTCTGGGTTGTCCTTTGCGATTTTACTATTTACCGGAAAATAGGTATAAAAAGCAGTCAACTCTAAGAAATAAGCAGTAGGATTTAAGAGTTTAACCTCTAATGTTTTATCATCAATTGCCTTAATACCTACATTCTGCATTTTATCGATTGATATATCTGGAGTATCGTATGCGTTTTTTGCTCCCTCAATATAGTTATAAATTTGTGAAGCATAGTCAGATTGATTTCCAGGAACGAGCACCCATTTCCATGCATACTCAAAATCATGGGCAGTAACTGGGTCACCATTTGACCATTTCGCATCACGAATAGTAAACGTATACGTTTTTCCATCCTCAGACACATCAATTTTTTCAGCCATTGCTTCTTCTGGTTCCCCATTTTTACTAATTCGAGTTAAACCTTCAAAAGCATGGTTGAGTACTACTCCAGATGTAGAGTCGGTTGCTAAGCCTGGATGTAATGTTGGAGGTTCAGAACTAATATTTATTCTCAGTTCTTGCTTAACTCCTTCCCCCTTTGCCCCGCCACCTTCTTCTTTTCCATTGTCAAATGTTCCACAGGCTGAAAGCACGAGAGCACTTGTAAAAAGTATACTTAATAGCCAAGATAATTTTTTCAAACAGTCTACCTCCCAAGTATGTAATTTGATATTTGTTTCTAAAAGTTATACGCTACTTATGTTGTTTCAAAACGATATATCTTATGCGTATTTGTTTCCTATGTTTTACCATTAATTTTTGCTTCAATACTTGCATTTTAGTTTGAAAAGAATATAATAAAAATAATATGAATAACGTGCGATGAAGAAGAGTAGTACATATGAATACCATTTGGAGGGTATCCTCTTGCAGAGAGTCTGTGGTTGGTGAGAACAGATAATGGAGCATATGGAATGGACTTATGAGCATCTTTACTGAAAATTAAAGTAGGTAAAGACGTGTTCTCCTTACGTTACAAGGATACGAGAGATTTTACTCCATAAGAGTAAAATAACTAGGGTGGCAACGCGGTAACCATTCGTCCCTAACATTAAATTGTTAGTGGCGAATGGTTTTTTATTTTGTCATTTACTACTCTACTCATTTTCACAGTTTTTTTAAAAAGGAGAGAATCAAGATGCAAACTATTTTTTCCGGGATTCAACCAAGTGGATCCGTAACATTAGGGAATTATATCGGAGCGATGAAACAATTTGTTGAATTGCAAAATGAATATAATTGCTTCTATTGTATTGTGGACCAACATGCGATTACTGTACCACAGGACGCTAAAAAATTACGCGAAAATATCAAAAGCTTAGCTGCACTATATTTAGCAATTGGGCTTGATCCAGAAAAAGCAACTCTATTCATTCAATCAGAGGTTCCTGCACATGCTCAAGCAGGTTGGATGTTACAATGTGTCTCTTATATCGGTGAACTTGAGAGAATGACACAATTTAAAGATAAGTCACAAGGAAAAGAAGCAGTTGTGGCTGGATTATTAACATATCCCCCACTTATGGCTGGAGATATTCTTTTATACAATGCAGACCTTGTTCCAGTCGGCGAGGATCAAAAGCAACATATTGAATTAACTCGCGACCTGGCAGAAAGATTCAACAAAAAATACCGTGAAATCTTCACGATACCTGATGCCAGAATTCCTAAAGAAGGCGCTAGAATTATGTCATTACAAGATCCAACCAAAAAAATGAGTAAATCGGATCCAAACCCAAAAAGCTTTATTGCTTTACTCGATGATCCAAAACAAATTGAGAAAAAGATTAAAAGTGCTGTAACAGATTCAGAAGGTATAGTGAAATTTGATAAGGAAAATAAACCTGGCATTTCAAACCTTCTTACCATCTATTCAAATTTCAGCAATAAATCCATTGAGGAAATCGAAGCTCTATATGACGGAAAAGGGTATGGAGTATTTAAAGCAGACCTAGCAGAGGTTGTATTGAACGAAATTCGCCCTATTCAAGAAAGATATTACGACATCCTAAACTCATCAAAATTAGATGAAATTCTAGATGCTGGTGCGGAAAAAGCAAATAAAGTGGCAAGTAAAACCGTTAAAAAAATGGAAAATGCCATGGGCCTAGGTCGAAAAAAAAGGTAATGAAACGAAAAAAAGGATTTGTACAAATACAAATCCTTTTTCCATTGCCTTTAATTAAAGTTAAACTTTTGATTCATGTTCCATTTCCCAAAGCTTTTCAAAAAATGGTTGGCCTTTAATTAGGTTTTCACATAGTTGGACATGTTTGCCTGTCCAACCGTTTCTAGTTTCTTCATAGAGGTTTTGCCATACATCCTCAAACTGCATTTCCTGAATTTCTTGGTATCTGGACGGATTCCATTCCGTATACCAATACCTGATTTCTGCCACATTTTTCGTTGATGCTAACTGATCTAACGCCATAAACAAAAGCTGCTTTAGCTGCCTTTCCTTACGGGTTAAGCCTGCCATTTCAACAGGTGATGGAGATAAAATATGATATTCCTTTTCCATTGTAGTACCCTTACTATCAAAGGTATAAGGAATCGCTTCATGTCCATTCACCATTTCATAAACGAGCTGTTCCTGCCTTGGAATTAATCGACTTTTCCGAATCGGGATGTTGTAGCCTATTGTGTCTATCGCCATAATTCCGTGACCGTCTGTCACAACAAAACAGTAATCTAGCTGAATCCGTTCATGATTTTTACGAACATACGCTTTTTGGTAAACATCCATTAGAAGTTGCTGTGGAAGTTCCATTAAATCATTCTCGATGTAGTTAAACAATGGAGACTCAATTTTTAGCAAAGGTACCTGGTCTAACAGTTCAACACTATCATCCTTACGCCATTCATGGAAGTGGCAAACGTTGTAACCATTTTCTTCACCTTCAAACCAATTTACCCAAATATCATGAAGAAACAACATTTATTACCCCTCACTTCAAAGCTGTTTGTCAACAGTATAGGCAGAAGGAGAAAATTTTATTCCATATTATTCATGTATTGTTAGAAAAATACTTATAGATAGTTATTCTTTTTTAGCTCGCATTGAAGGATAGTAAATACTAAACCAAATCATTGCTAAGCCCACTACAACTAGATAACATTCTACTCTTCTACTAATAAATTGTAAGTATTCCCAAAAGGATAGTCCTGTAGTCGTTAGATTTAAATAACCAATGGTTGTAATGCCTCCACAAACTGCCAAACCAAACCCAACTAAATATAAAAAAGCCCTACCCATCCGCATACCATAAAATACTGTAATAGAAATACTTTCTCAATTGAATCACCTGCTCGTCCCATTTCCTTACTATAATCTATGGGTCGCGCTTACAAAAGATGACAAAAATCAATGTAGAAATTTGAGATCAAAAAAAGCCAAGATGGCATCTTGGCTTTTTAGTCATTTATTTTTGGATCAAGTGCGTCACGAAGACCATCACCTACGAAGTTAAAACAGAGTACTGTAATTAAAATCATTAAACCTGGTGCAGTTGGAACCCACCACTGATTAAGCATGATTGTAATACTCTGAGCACCTTGAAGCATATTCCCCCAGCTTGGTGTTGGTGGCATTATACCCAATCCAAGGTAACTAAGAGCAGATTCTGCTAAAATAACTCCCCCAACATTTAATGTTGCTGCAACAATGATTGGACCCATTGCGTTAGGTAGAATTTCCCTAAAAATAATCGTAAAGCTTCTAGTTCCAATTGTTTTTGATGCTAAAACAAATTCACGACCACGTAATGATAAAAACTCACCTCGTACCAATCTGGCAGTGGTCGTCCACCCTGTAAGTGCAAAGATAAGAATTAACTTATCAACACCTGGGTTAAAAATCGTTACAAGTGTAATAAGCAAGAAGATTTGTGGAATTGAGAGCATGATATCAACAAATCTCATGATCATTGCATCAACAATACCACCGAAATATCCTGCAATTGCACCAAGTGCTGTTCCGATTGTAATTGCCCCAGCAACTGAAGCAAACCCAACTAATAATGAAATTCTTGCTCCATACAATAATCGAGTTAAAAGATCTCGTCCAAATGTATCTGTACCTAATAGATGTTCCTTACTAGGGTTTACTAGTCGTTTGAACAAATCCTGTTTATCCGGATCATGTGGTGTTAATAACGGTGCAAATACCGCTGATAAGATTATTAAAATCAATAATACCGCACCGATAATGGCAAGTTTATTTTTCATGAACTTACGCATCATTATTTTCGTCATAGTATCTGCCTTTGAACTTAAACCTTGTAGTTCAATTTCGTTTCCTGATGCTAAATTAGGCTGTGCCATCCTTATTTCCCCCTTCTCTAGTATTCAATTCTCGGATCAAAGATAGCATAAAGAATATCGGCTATAAGGTTTCCTACTACTACTAATACAGAGGAAATAACTGTTATTGCCATTACAATTGGATAGTCACGTTGGAAAGCAGAATCAACAAATAATTTACCAAGTCCCGGCCAACCGAAAACAGATTCTACAATAACCGAACCACCGATGAAACTTGGTATCATGATTCCAAATATCGTTATAACCGGAATTAATCCGTTTCGTAATCCATGCTTTGCGATTACTTTTCCTTCTCTGAAACCTTTTGCTCTTGCAGTTCGCATATAGTCTTGGTTAACAACCTCGATCATACTCGAACGTGTGTATCTTGTTAAACTCGCCATATCTGCTGTAGCTAAAACAAACGCTGGCAAGATTAGATGATGAATGCGATCCCATATGCTAAATGGTGCATTCAGTGTTTGTGTACCTGCAGCCGGGAACCAGTGTAAGTGAACAGAGAAAATCATAATTAAGATTAATCCAAACCAAAAATTTGGGATAGCTAGTCCTAAAAATGAAGACACTGTAACTGTATAGTCAATTTTAGAATATGGTCGTACTGCTGAGATTACACCAAATGGTACGGCGATAGCGATGGCTAATATAGTAGATACTCCCATCAATAAAAGTGTATTAGGCAATCGATTCCAAATTAATTCAGATACATCTCTACCTTTTTGAATAATTGAATTACCAAAATCACCTTGTAACATGTTACCTAACCATTTGAAATATTGAATATGGATGGGATCATTAAGACCGTACTTCTCTATAACAACTGCTCGGTCCTTTGCACTAATATTAGGATCCATCAGTAGTGAAGTGGGATCACCTGGAGCCATATGCATAATTGCAAATGAGATGATGGTAATTCCTAATAATAGGGGAATAGCCATTAATGTTCGACGGATGATATAAGATACCATAGCTATTTCTCCTTCACAATTTAATAAATTCGTCTATGTTTGATCTAGATACGTATATCTAGGAATTTTCGGTTTCCAAAAGAAAGAGGGAAGGGAAACTTTACCCTTCCCTCTGCAACTATCATGATTGTTAAATATTATTAGTTTGCAGGTTGTAACCACCATTTGTGTGCATTGTAGAATGGATTACGAGAATGGAATTCATAACCTTGTAATTCATTCGGCATAGCACGGAATTCTTCAGGATAATACAAGAATGTGTAAGCTTGATCTTCTACAATGATTTGGTAAAGATCTTTGTGAATTTCTTTGTATTTCTCAATGTCAGTTGTTTGTCTTGCTTCTTCCATTAACTTGTCAGCTTCTTCGTTCTTATACCAAGCGAAGTTTAAGCCTTCTTCAGATTGTGAAGAGTGGAAGATATCATATTGGTCAGGGAATGTTGATAATGCCCAACCAAGAATCATAGCTTCGTAATCCCAGTTTGGAGCAGAGATTTGCTCAATGAAAGCAGACCATTCAACGATTTCTGGTTTTGCTTCAACACCAATTTCTTTAAATTGTTGTTGTAATACTACAGCGATATCTTCACGGATTTTGTTACCTTGGTTCGTTTTGATAGAGAATGATAATTCTTTACCATCTTTATCTAAGATATTGTTACCGTTTGTATCTTCCCAGCCAGCTTCTTTAAGTAATGCTTTCGCTTTTTCTAAGTCATAATCGAATTGTGGAACATCATCATTGTAAGTCCACATTAATGGGCTATCAGGAGCGTTAGCTGGTTGACCAGCACCATTCATAATGCTTGAAACGATTGCTTCTTTGTTAACAGCGTGAGTGAATGCTTGACGAACACGCTTGTCTTGGAATCTTTCATCCTTTTGGTTAAATGCTAAGAAAGTGTATGAAAGTGCTAAACCATTCTCAACTTTAGTACCATCGATTGCTTTAACTGTGTCAACTTCAGTTCCAGGAACTGCGTTGTACATGTCGATTTCACCAGCTTGTAATGCAGCAACTAGTGCGTTAGCATCTGCTACATAACGAGTAGTGATTGTATCTAAGTGTGGACGACCATCAAAATAGTCATCGAATGCTTCAACTTTTACATATTCTCCATCTTTCCACTCAACAAATTTGAATGGACCAGTTCCGATTGGGCTCTTAGTGTTGAATTCAGCTTCATGTAGTTCACCTGCTGGAATATCTTTTAGGATATGTTCAGGTAATACTGAATAGCTTAAAGTCGTTGGGTAGAAAGTTACGTCTACTTTGTTTAAAGTAAATTTAACAGTGTAGTCGTCAATCTTTTCAACTTTTTCCATGCTTTCAAAGTTTGATTTACGCTCAGAAACTACATCTGGGTTTTTCATCAACATGTAAGAGAATACAACGTCATCAGCTGTCATTTCTTCTCCGTCATGGAATTTAACACCTTGCTTAAGTTTTACAGTGTACTCTAAACCATCTTCTGAAGCTTGGATATCTTCAGCTAGGTCATTTTGTACTTCTAGGTCTAAGTTTACTGTTACTAATCCATTGTAAATGAAACCTTCAATGTCACTTGAAGCAGTATCAGTTGAGAAATATGGGTTGAATAATGTTGGGCTACCAGCAGATCCAACAACTAGATCTCCACCATCAACTGGGTCATTGTTTTTTGGTTCTTCCTTCGGTGTTTCTTCCTTTGGCTTTTCTTCTTTTGGCGTTTCAGAAGCTTTTTCTCCGCCACCTGAACAAGCCGCTAAGAAAAGTGACATTACAAGTGTTAGGACTAAAAATAGCCATAAGCTTTTTCTTAACTTCACGTTTGTTTCCCCCTATCATTTTGTTAGAATTTTTAGATTTTACTGCGTAAATCGATCCCTCTTAGGTGCATCTCCTCCCTTCAAAGAATCTATATATATTCTGTGCAGCCACCTTTATTCGAAAAGGTGACATGCAACAAAATGCCCTTGTTTGACTTCTTTAAATTCTGGCACTAACTGGCGGCAAATATCGGTTGCGGCCGGACAACGTGTGTGGAACACACATCCACTTGGCGGATTCGAAGGACTCGGAAGCTCTCCTTTAAGTACAATTCGTTCTCTTTTAATTGCCCCTGATCTTTTAGGAACAGGTACTGCAGATAATAATGCTTGTGTATATGGATGAAGCGGTTCAGCATATAAATCTTCTTTATTTGCTAATTCCATCATTCTACCTAAATACATAACTCCCACTCTATCACTAATATGTCTTACAACACTCAAGTCATGTGAGATAAAGATGTACGTTAGTCCAAATTCTTCTTGTAGATCTTCCATTAAGTTAATAACCTGTGCTTGAATCGATACATCGAGTGCTGATACAGGTTCATCTGCAATAATTAATTCCGGATTTAAAGCGAGTGCTCTTGCAATCCCGATTCTTTGACGCTGTCCCCCTGAGAATTCATGTGGATATCTGTTAATAAAGGAAGAGTTTAAACCAACAGTTTCCATTAATTCCTTTACTTTCTCTTCTCGTTCTTTTGCGGTGTAAAGTTTATGAGTAATCAATGGTTCCTTAATAATAGAACGCAAAGTCTTTCTCGGATTAAGGGTTGCGAAAGGATCCTGGAATACCATTTGAATGTCTCTTCGAACAGTTTTTCTTAATTCACTTTCAGACATATGGGTGATGTCTTTCCCCTTAAAAATGATTTTTCCATCAGTCGGTTCATACAATCGAATAATGGTTCGTCCAGTTGTAGATTTTCCACAACCTGACTCTCCAACTAGTCCAATTGTTTCACCTTTTTTAATTTGTAGGCTGATGCCATCAACCGCTTTAACATTTCCTACATTTCGCTGTAAGAGACCAGCCTTGATTGGAAAGTATTTTTTTACGTCTTGAAGCTCAAGGATGATATCACTCTTTTCCTGTGATGCCTCAACTTTCTTTTCTTCATGTGTTGAAATCATGCTTTTGCCCCCTCGTCATCATATAGGAAACAGCGAACTGCTCTGTCTTTACCCATTTGTTTTAGCTGAGGTGCTTCTGAAAAACAGCGGTCATAAGCTTTTGAACAGCGCGGAGCAAATCTGCATCCTTTCGGCATATTCTCTGGTGATGGTACGTTTCCTTCGATTGATTGAAGGCGTCCAATTTCACCTTCTAATGCAGGTATTGAGTTCATCAGTCCAACCGTGTATGGGTGTAATGGTTCGTCAAATAAATCATCAACTGGTGATTGCTCGACAACTTGGCCACCGTACATAACTACGATATTATCTGCTACCTCTGACACGACTCCCAAATCATGGGTGATTAAAAGAATCGAAGTATCAAACTTACGGCTCAGGTCCTTCATTAAATCAAGAATTTGAGCCTGGATTGTAACGTCAAGTGCTGTAGTAGGCTCATCCGCAATAAGAAGCTTAGGATTACAGCTCATTGCAATGGCAATCATGACCCTTTGTCGCATACCACCTGAGAGCCGATGTGGATAATCATTGATTAATTCAGCTGCCCTTGAGAAACCAACCATTTCCAGCATTTCTATTGCTTTTTTTGTTGCCTCTGCTTTGGACATTTTTTGGTGATACATCAGTACTTCAATTATTTGTTCACCAACAGTAAGAACTGGATTAAGTGATGTCATTGGTTCTTGGAAAATCATTGATACTTCATTCCCGCGAACCTTACACATTTCTGCTTCTGATAAATCAACAAGGTTTCTACCATCAAGAATGATTTCGCCTTCAACGATTTTTCCTGGTGGACTTGGTACTAGCTTCATAATAGAAAGCGAGGTAATACTTTTACCAGACCCAGATTCACCAACTATTGCTAAGGTTTCACCTTTATTTATTTTCAAATCAACGCCATCTACGGCAGGTATTACTGTTTTCTTTTTGTAGAAGTATGTTTTTAGATTTTTTACTTCAAGTAATGTAGCCATAAATTAGGATCACCTTCCTTATCGGAACTAAAACAAGTTCACTCATTATTCAAAATATAATATATTTAGAGA
>NZ_JBALOP010000018.1:0-19150 GCF_036962685.1 Bacillus sp. JJ1566
CAATAAGAGTATTGATTGCTCAATAAGTTTGTTACTTAGAATTAACGTTGACGCTTGTATTATGTTTAGTTTTCAAAGAACTAATTTGGAGCGGGTGATGAGAATCGAACTCACGACATCAGCTTGGAAGGCTGAGGTTTTACCATTAAACTACACCCGCAAATATTAAATTTCGTCTGGTCGGGAAGACAGGATTCGAACCTGCGACCCCTTGGTCCCAAACCAAGTGCTCTACCAAGCTGAGCTACTTCCCGTAATATGGCGCGCCCGAAAGGAGTCGAACCCATAACCTTCTGATCCGTAGTCAGACGCTCTATCCAATTGAGCTACGGGCGCATATTGAAACGCGATTCGAAATCAGCGACTTTTCTAATATAACATCTTGCGTTCTCGATTGCAAGTGTTTTTTAAAAAGTTTTTTTGGTGCGGTCGAGAAGACTCGAACTTCCACGGGATCAACTCCCACTAGGCCCTCAACCTAGCGCGTCTGCCATTCCGCCACGACCGCAAATAAATCAAGAACAGTGCGGGTGAAGGGACTCGAACCCCCACGTCAAAGACACTAGATCCTAAGTCTAGCGCGTCTGCCAATTCCGCCACACCCGCATTATTTGCGTTAAAATGGTGAGCCATGAAGGACTCGAACCTTCGACCCTCTGATTAAAAGTCAGATGCTCTACCGACTGAGCTAATGGCTCGTGCTAAACTAATAAAAAATGGCTGGGCTAGCAGGATTCGAACCTACGAATGACGGAGTCAAAGTCCGTTGCCTTACCGCTTGGCTATAGCCCATTGATTTAGCTACATGAATAACTTCTTCGATTATGCTACACGAGCTACTTCGCAAGAGGATATCCTGAAAAATTTCAGCAGGAAATTTTGCGGAATATCGTCGACATCCCTTATTATCCTCGAAATCTTTTCTGTAACACAAACAGTTATAATAATAAAACATGGTGGAGGATGACGGGATCGAACCGCCGACCCCCTGCTTGTAAGGCAGGTGCTCTCCCAGCTGAGCTAATCCTCCATATTTAGAGATAGAAATGGGAGGTAGGAATTTAGAATCCTACATCCCATGATTGTATGACCCGTACGGGATTCGAACCCGTGTTACCGCCGTGAAAGGGCGGTGTCTTAACCGCTTGACCAACGGGCCATTTTAATGGCGGAGAAGGAGGGATTTGAACCCTCGCGCCGCTTACGCGACCTACACCCTTAGCAGGGGCGCCTCTTCAGCCTCTTGAGTACTTCCCCATTGGCTCCGCAGGTAGGACTCGAACCTACGACCGATCGGTTAACAGCCGATAGCTCTACCACTGAGCTACTGCGGAATAATGTTGCGACATTACTTATTATAAAAACAGATTATCTTGTTGTCAAGAGCATCTATTTTTTATCTATGATTTGTCTGTCCGGTTTCGCGGCGACTTTTATAATTTATCACAGGAATAAACACGAGTCAATATTTTTTTACTTCTACTAATTTCCCTGAGCATTTTCCACAAACATATCGATTTGTATCGATTCTTCTTTTTCTTACATAGCCTATCCCGCAACTTTTACAGGTATACAAATATTGTTTTGAAGTTTTTCTTCTTTTTACGGATTCTAATGGTTTACAGAATCGAGGAGCGTCTACCGCCTTTAAGAGATTTCGAAAATCTCGATCGCGATGCTGGTATCCCTTTCCTTCAAGATGCAAATGATAATGGCACAGCTCGTGTTTTATGATTCCCACCAACTCGTCGATTCCACGTTCCTGATAATATTTCGGATTTAGTTCGATATTATGAGATTTCAGCAGATACCTTCCACCAGTAGTTTGTAATCGATTGTTGAAAGTAGCTTTATGAAGAAACGGTTTTCCAAAGAACTCGAGGGACACTTCTTCCACGATTTTTTGCAACTCAAACTGTTCCACTTTTTTTCTTCCTTTCCATCCTTTTCGAACAGGACGTACTGTGTTTGCATAGACTATATATACTCAAACGTATAGTTTGATAACTTTATTCCGCATTAACTGGCAGTAAGCCCCCACACATTTCAAGACTGCAAGGAAAGCCAAAAATGTATATGTGGGGATGAAAAAAAACCACTGAATGAAGTTTCACTTTATCATTATAGTATCATTCTTTTCGTTTTTTCGAAGGTAAAAGTTTATTAACGAGGAGGTTTGAGTTATGCCTACCTGGCTTCAGAACCAAATGAAACGTGCCTATTATGAAAAAAATCGATACCAAATTAAATTATTGAATCAATGCTGGTATTTTTATAGAAAAAAACACTGCTCGTAAAAGCAGTGTTTTTACATTCCTAATTTTGTGGAGGTAGCATTGTTAATGCGACTCTGCCTTTTTTCACATCGACATCATCGATCCACACAGTCACCACGTCACCAACCGATACCACATCAAGTGGGTGTTTGACAAAGTTTTTACTTAGTTTTGAAATATGCACTAAACCATCCTGCTTAACCCCGATATCTACAAATGCTCCAAAATCTACAACATTTCGGACAGTTCCTTCGAGTTCCATTCCTTTTGCAAGGTCCTCAAGCTTAAGGATGTCTTTTTTGAGTAACGGTTTTGCTAGTTCGTCACGAGGGTCACGTTCTGGACTGACTAACGCCTCTGTAATGTCGTGAATGGTGATTTCACCAATTCCTAATTCGGCAGCTACTTCTTCTGGTACTATGGACGAAATAGCTTCTTTTAATTTTTCCGTTCCTAGGTCATTGCTTGTTAGACCGAATTTAGCAAGTAGTTTTTTAACTTCTTTATAGTTTTCTGGGTGAATCCCTGTACGATCTAACGGTTCATCTCCATCAACAATACGAAGGAATCCAATACATTGCTCATAGGTTTTTGCACCTAAACGTGGGATGCCCTTCAATTCGCTTCTACCTGTAAACTTTCCTTGTTCCTCGCGTTTTTTGACGATATTGTTAGCAACTGCTTTCGATAGACCAGCTACATATTGCAGCAAGGATGGGGATGCTGTATTCACATTTACACCAACCTTGTTAACGACTGTTTCAACGACAAACGTCAGCTGTTCGTTTAACTTTTTCTGGGATACGTCATGCTGGTATTGACCTACCCCTACTGACTTCGGATCGATTTTCACAAGTTCGGCTAACGGGTCCTGGAGCCTTCTTGCAATAGAGACGGCACTTCTTTCTTCAACATGAAAATCAGGGAATTCTTCACGTGCAATATCAGATGCAGAGTACACACTCGCCCCCGCTTCATTGACAATAATATAGAAGATTTCTTGATTTACTTCTTTGAGAACATCTACAACAAATTGCTCTGTTTCTCTTGAGGCTGTACCATTTCCGATAGCCACCATTTCAACCTTAAATTCTTGTAAAACGGACTTTATTTTCTTTGCAGCTTCGTCCTTTTTATTCACTGGCGGATGCGGGTAAATCACACCTACATTAAGAACCTTTCCTGTTTCGTCAACTACCGCAAGCTTACATCCCGTTCGATAGGCTGGGTCTACCCCTAGAACAATCTTGCCTTTAAGCGGCGGCTGCAAGAGTAGATTACGAAGATTTTCCGAAAAAATATGAATCGCTCGATCTTCCGCTTTCTCTGTTAGTTCTTTTCGGATTTCCCTTTCAATCGAAGGTTGAATGAGACGTTTATAGCCATCCTCGATTGTCTCTACGATATAAGGAGTGGATGGAGAATTCTCCTTTTTTACGATTTTTCGGTTTAAAAAGGTTAAAATTTGGTCGAGCGGCGGTTCAATTGTCACTCGTAAAATCTCTTCTTTTTCTCCACGGTTCACCGCTAGGACGCGGTGTGGAACTATCTTTTGAATCGGCTCCTTGTATTCATAGTACATTTCGAAGACGTTTTTTTCGTCTTTTTCTTGGTCTTTTACGGCCGTTTCGATAGTTCCTAGTTTAAAGGTTTCATTGCGAATCCATTGACGAAAAGCTGCGTCATCAGAAATCCATTCAGCGATAATATCCTTTGCACCCTGAATCGCATCTTCAGCGCTCAGAACTTCTTTTTCCTCCGAAATGAACTGTTTCGCATATTGTTCAACATCCACATTCATCGGGAATGTGAATAACCATTCCGCTAATGGCTCAAGCCCTTTTTCTTTCGCAACAGTCGCTTTTGTACGGCGTTTTTGTTTGTACGGTCTGTATAAGTCCTCGACTTGTTGAAGCTTAGTGGACTTCATGATATCCGCTTGAAGTTCATCTGTTAGCTTACCCTGTTCAGCAATGAGACGAATAACCTCTTCTTTTCGCGATTCCAGGTTTTGTAGATAATTCCATTTTTCTTGGACATCTTTAATTTGTACCTCGTCTAAAGAACCTGTTAGTTCTTTTCGGTAACGTGCGATAAATGGTACGGTATTGCCTTCATCTAAGAGGTTGATTACACTGTGCACTTGCTTTGTCGTAATTCCGATTTCTTTAGCGATGGTTTTCACCATCATCTCATTTGTTTGCAATGTCTGTGTCAAAATGGTTTTCCTCCTACTTTCACTTCTAACCAGTTCTATTTTACCAAAGTTGCTCATCCAAGTACTGCATCACGAAGCTTTTTAATGGCAGTTCGCTGGATGCGAGATACATGCATTTGTGAAACGCCAACGATTTTTCCAGTTTCTCGCTGACTCTTCTCTTTAATATAAGTATAGTAAAGAATTCTTTTTTCCCGTTTTGAAAGAACGTGGAGTGCTTTTTTTACATCTAACTTTTTCAATACTTTTTCGAAGGCTTTGTCATTTTTGCCTACTGTTTCAAGTATAGTTCTTCCTTCTGAATCTGAGTCAATAGGTGTATCGATTGGCTGCGCATTATAGGCATGTCCAAGTTCGATTGCACCTAAGACTTCATTTTCATCAACATTTAGGTAATTCGCTATATCATGTACTTCTGGCTTTCTTTGCAAGGCTATTGTAAGTTCCTCTTCCGCCTTTTTTATTTTAATTCCGAGATCCTTTGCTCCTCTTGGCACATGCACGCTCCATGTTTTATCTCGTAAAAAATGTTTGATCTCACCATAGATCGTTGGAATTGCAAATGTGTTAAAACTCTTTCCAATCGTTGGGTCAAATCTTCTAATCGCCCCTAAAAGTCCAATTCTTCCAACTTGGACGATGTCCTCGTGAAACGCACTTCCCTTTGAGTATTTCCAAGCGATCTTCTTAATCACTTTTTCATACCTTACAATGATTTCCCTTTCTGATTGTTTCGAGCCAGTTTTTTGGAAGTTCTGTACCAGCCTTTCTACTTTCTCACTTTTCGGATTTGTAGATTGCTTTCTCATATTTTCCACCGCTCTCTTTTTATTTTTTGTCACGAAAGGTTTTATCAGGATAGTCCTTTATTATGTATTTCGATAGAAAAGATTTGATTCCCTCCATATTCCGGAATTTGTTACATAAGTTAAATGTTTTTGTAATATAACATGTCCGGCTATAGGATCAAAGACTAAGAACGCCACATCCTGTGGCAAAGTCTTTGTGACCCACTTCCTGTGGGCCTAAAAAATAAAAGAAGCTACCGCTGGGTAACTTCTCATAAACGTATACATATAAATATAATGAATTAAAAATCGATGAGTCCTAAACTAATCTGTAAGGCATCATCCACTCTGTCCATCATCTCTTCATCGAGATGTGTAATCTTATCGGTTAGGCGCTGCTTATCGATTGTACGAATTTGTTCTAACAGGATAACTGAATCGCGCTCAAATCCATATCGCTCCGCATCAATTTCAACATGTGTTGGAAGCTTTGCTTTTTGAATTTGGGCAGTTATAGCTGCGACAATGACTGTGGGACTAAACCGATTCCCGATATCGTTTTGGATGACAAGAACAGGACGAACGCCTCCTTGCTCTGAGCCGACAACTGGGGAGAGGTCTGCAAAATAAACGTCGCCACGTTTTACAATCAAATGATTACCCCCCGCTAACTAAGCGTTCTACGGTGTGGTCAGCCTCAGATTCAGCCAAAAAAGCCTCCGATGCAATAGTAAGGTTAATTTTCGCCATTTCCATGTAACCACGTCTCATTGATTCTGTGATCTGACGTTTCTTTCTTTCACGTAGATACATTTTTGTAGCCTGATAAATCAGTTCATTACGGTTACCGTTTTCTTGTTTCACTAGGCCATCCAACTCACTAATTAAGTTTTGTGGTAATCGTACTAGAATTTCTGTTGTTGCGCTGGATTCAGACACAAACATACACCTCCACCAACTTGCCACCAATATTCTATTCCAATCTTAATAATACCATTATTATGATTGGAAGCAAAGCTTAATCCATTAATTCTTATATTATTATCGACATTTAGAACTGGTTTTTATGCACATCTTTTACAACGTTACCAAATTCTACATTCCACTACATGCATAAAAAAAGAACGTACCCGATTCGTACAACCAATGTACTAATTTTTCTACTAGTAATGTCCTAATAACGTGTTTCTCACTTCAATTATTCTCTTATTTCTTAAAAAAATACGCGGAACGCGAAAACTTATTGAACAAGTGATCTCATAGTTGATTGTTTCAAGGGCCTTCGCTACAGCGTCTACACTTATGAATTTATCGTTTTGACGACCAATCATGGTAACTTTTGTACCGACAGGAAGTTTCTTTGGAAGACGGACCATAAATTGGTCCATACAGATGCGACCGATGATTTGGCAGAGTTCACCGTCAACTAAGACATGGGTATTTTGTAACTTTCGAATCCAGCCATCCGCGTAGCCAACCGGAACTGTTCCAACCCACGTATCCTCATCAGCTGTAAAGGTTGCGCCATAGCTGACTTTTTCGCCTTTTTTTATTTGTTTTACATGGACAAGCTTGCTGTGAAAGGAAATAGCTTGTTGCAGTTCATGTGGAAGCTGGTCTTTTATTTCTAAAGATGGTGTCAAACCATACATTCCGATGCCTAGCCTTACTGCGTTAAATACTTTCTCTGGGAAACGGTAGCCAGTTGCACTATTTCCACAATGGATCATTTTTGGCTTGTTCGGAATCCAATCAAGCATTTGCAGGAAGTTCTGATACTGCTGGTCAAAATAAGAGGTATCGATTTCATCCGCAGTTGCAAAATGGGTAAAAACTCCTTCAAGTTGAATCTGAGAATTTTGGTCAATTGTCTTTAGGATTGTTTGCAATTCGTCCTTTTCTTTTACGCCAAGACGTCCCATCCCTGTATCAAGTTTTAAGTGCAGGTTAAGTGGTGTACTGCCGTGATAGTTTTCTATTACTTTATCTAGACACTCTTGACTATAGATAGTAAGTGAAATATTGTGTTGTGCGGCAATTATAGCGTCAGTTGGACGTGATGCTCCGAGTACGAGTATTGGTGCATCAATTCCTTTATGACGTAAAGAAATACCCTCGTCGATAAAAGCTACCGCAAGAAAGGTCGCACCGGCTTCAAGTGCTGTTTTCGCAACTTCAGCGTCCCCGTGCCCATAGGCATTTGCCTTAACGACCGCCATTATATCTACTTGTTCTGGTAAAAAGCTTTTCATATTTTTTACGTTTTCAAAAATACAATCTAAATCAACTTCAACCCACGTATCGCGATAAAAATGGGTAGAATCCATGAGTATACACCTTCTTAGATTAATTGCTACTATCAATATATAAATTCGATTATTAAACTTCATTTTGTCCATGTCAATGGAAGTTTTTGATTATACCCATCTTAACATATGACGGAAAAATTAAAATATGAAAGAGAAAAAAATTGAAGTCATGACAAAGACCCCTTTGGTTGGTCAAAGGGGTCTTACATTCAATCTTTTACATGTTATTTTTTATTAAATAAAACATCCAATGTGATTGTGCCATCCTGTTCTACAATATTTTCGAACTGAATACCAGTTTGGGTTCCTTTATTAGCCCATTTATATAAGGAAGTTGTATTTGGCCCTACATTACCTTTTGCACTAATAGAGTTCACTCCGTTTTTACCTGGGAACACATCTCTAGAATCTCCGTCATTTAAATATTTCTCCAAATCAAATTGACCGTCTGCTTGAACAACACTTACTGCATAATGTCGCTCTCCATTAGATGGATTAACAGGAACTTGTGATTGACCAAGGTGATTTAAATCCCAGTTTTGCGCTTCATTTGGACGACTGAAATTACGTGCTAAAATGTCCTCAACTACATGATATACCACTAACCCATGTAGATCTTTTCCATCCGCATTATATTCTAATCCCGCGTCAAAGCCAATCTGTTGACGGTTTTCTAATAAGAAATATTCACGCCCACCAGAACCAGGAACGACTACCTTATAGATATCTGGAGTAGTTTCGACTGGCTTTAGTGTGAGTGTCTTATTCTTTGTAACCTCTATAGGGTCTGCGAATCCAAGATATGTTTTTGACCACGCATCTGGATGGACAGGAGTATTGCCTGAATAGTTTCGATCTTGTATGTCACGTCCGTATGAACCACCTGCCATTAAACTAAACATTCCAACCCCTTCTGAGTCATAACCATAATCGTATAAGTCTGGTAAACCTAGAACATGGGCAAATTCATGGGCAAATACGCCAACACTTGGTGGAGATGGATCTCTTGGTTCACCCCAATAATATCCTGTAATGTCTTGACCTACTTCAGGAACAATATTATACGTATCAACAACAACTCCATCAACTACAGTATGCTCTAATGTAGATTCATCAGGTGGTGTTCCTGTTTTATAATATTCGCCATAGTAACTTGCACTTGTAATGTCCCATTTGTGTGACCAAATAAGACTTGGATCTAGGTTATATTCTGCACCGGTTCCACGATGAATAATTAACAGATTCGGTACAATTTGATCAATCGTTTCACCATTCACTTCAATTTGAGTGGCATCCCCATGAAGCCAGAAATCACCTGGTTTTGCTGGTACAGCATATTGCGAAAAATCAACTTGATTTGCAGCAGCTTCAATAGCATCCTTTACAAATTCCGCCATGTGAGCATCGCCATTTTCATTGTAATATCCTTTGTCTTGCCCAAGATAATGGTTATAAGATTTAGGTAAATTAACCCACCCTATAACATCAATATCCATATCAAATTGATTGTAACTTACTTCTTTAAAATAATTTTCCATGGTACGGTTTGTGGAAGCTTCTTGTCCATTAAAGGTTGCTAAATGTTTAAACATATCCATTTCATATGGATTATAATTGTCACCATTGATAAGGTCATTAAAATAGTCAATCTTAATCTGGTCATAATTAACACCAGGTACATCACTTAATGCCCCTTCTGTTTCAAGCGGAAAGTCTACAACAATTGCAATTCCTTTTTTGTGTAAATCTCCTACTTTCTTTGGTTGTAATCTATCCGTATCTTGTGGCTTACTATACGATTTTCCATTATAGCCACGGAATTCTTTACCTTGAACTTTCTCTCCTTTCGATTTAGCATCTTTTGCCAGATCAGCATCCAGTTTTGTATAGTCTGGTAAATTGGGTGTAAACGAAGTATCTCGTTGGGGACTTGTTTGCGCAAATGCTGATGTAGCAATCAGACTAATACCAATCGTTGTTGCTAAAACCACGGAAAATATTTTACTTTTCTTCAATTTAATACCCCTCCTAATAAACTGTTTTTTATCCCGTTCATTTGAAATAAATCTGTACAGTCCCAACCCCCTTTAACTCTTTGGACAATCCTGCTTAAATAATGTAACAGAGTTTTCCAAAGAAATTTGTAGAATTTCAATAGCTAGAACTATTTTCGTTCGTTATATTCTTCTTTCTCTCAACCACATCCGACAATATCCTTCGGTTTATGAAATAATTACCGAGGAATCTGTCGAGATTTAGAAACGAAAAAAACAGGCCCGGTTATTCGGACCTGTGTTCTTTTATTTATTTTACTGATTTACCTTGTACTGTACGTGCAACGGAGATTAACTCTTCCCCGGTTAGTTCATCAGATGCAATCATGAATTCTGCACCATTGTATGTCCAGGAAATAGCCTTATCTGTAAGAGTTCCAACCGTGAATCCAAGGTCAACAGGTTCACCACTTAACGAAATTGTCGTAGCAACCTCAGCAACTCGTGCTCTTTCTTGGATCATTGTGAAGTTTTTCTCTCCACCAAATGTCATGATCACACGTGTACCATTTTCAGTTTCAATTTTCTTTTCTTCTTGTAGTTCGACACCAGCAAGTGCATCCTCTGAAGGATATAGAACTTCAAGTGGCTGCTTATCAACCTCTCCCATAACTGGGATTTCGTCTAGATTTGCCGAAGACATATTCTTGTCTACATCAAATGCAGATTTATCAAAACTTGCATCAAATTCTACCTTCGTGAACTCTACAAGCAACAATACTTTACGATCTGGATCCATTACCTTTACAGAAACAGGCGTTAAGTCTTTCTTGCTGAATGTAATTTCTTGCTTTGGCAGCATATTATTATTTTTGTAATTTGTTTTTGTTTCAAAGATGTATTGATCCTTAGTAGCTGTAAATTTCGCTTCTGGATCTTCCTTCACATCATTCACCAAGGATTCAAATAAATAAGCTTGGCTGCTGTTTTCCGGCCAGTCACTTTGGAAGCGGAAGCTCTTATTAAGAGCTGGTGTTAAAACAAACACTCCCTCTTCATTACGTAAAATCATCTGGCTTTGATCCTTTTCTGCATTTTTTAGGTTTACGCGATAGAAAGTGGGATCCTTGTGCCAGATTTCCACTTCGTACACCTGTGGATCATTGCCAGTTTGAAGCGTCATTTTTGCATCTGCTTTATAGCCAGTCATTTTTTGCACCTGAGCATCTAGTGCACTAACCACATCTTCCTGTGATTTTTCCCCACATGCCGCAAGTACAAGGGCAATGAGTAGCCCTAATAACAACAATAATACTTTCTTCTTCATTTCTTCTTCAACCCCTTTGCCTCTTATCGACTATTGGTTGAGACAAAGTGTCCTACTAGATGAACAGGTAAGGAACCGTTCCGTGCTTATTAGGACCCCCACATTTTTTCAAACCATATTCCAGTTTACGTATTATTACGTGTAAACTAAGTAAAAATCACACCGTTCACCAAACTCGTACACCTTGTCTCACCTACCGCACTAAAAATATATGAGACAAAGTTACGTAATATGCAGACTAGCTTGACAAGCTTTCGAGAATTACTTGTGCAACGGCATACTCCTTACTGTGAGTAATGGATAAGTGAGCCTTATGCTTCAAGGGTTTGGTGAGGACTGGCTTGCCGTTCTCATCTGATAAAACCTCAATATCTAAAAAGCTTAAATTCTCTCCAATACCTGTCCCAACTGCCTTTGAGTATGCTTCCTTGACCGCGAATCGTCCGGCCAGAAACTCAATTTGTCGCGATTCAGATAAGCGAAAAAATTTTTCTTTTTCATCATGAGTTAAAATACGATCAACAAACTTTTTTTGTCTATGTAAAATTTTTTTAATACGTTCAAGCTCGACAATATCGATACCCGTGCCAATGATCATTTAAAAATCCCTTCTTCTTTGAGGAAGTTCAAAAAGTGCGGTGAATATGACGCATCGAATTTCTGCGTTGGCTTGCTTCTCCGTTCCTCACGTATTAACTGCATACGCTCCGGTACTCAAAGCTGCACCGCCTTGAAATTCTCGGTCCTCTTCATCCTCCTTTTTGAACACCACTTCTATATAAAAACTTTCAATCATAAGATGGTACAAACTCTTCAAAGGACGTTCGCCATCTTTTGAAGAATATAGTACGATAAAAAGACTACTAAAAGGAGAATTAAGATGTTTATACGGACTGAAAGCTTTCGTCAATTTTTACGATTATATCCTATTATATCAATAATAATCGCGATTCATATCTTTCTTTGGCTGCTAATCTTTTTGTCTCTTCCATTTGGAACAGCACTTTTGCAGCAAATGATCGGGTTTAACTTTCTAATTTCTGAAGGAGAATATTGGAGGCTAGTGACACCTATTTTTGTACATAGTGGGTTTGGGCATATGATATTTAATTCATTTTCACTTGTCTTATTTGGACCTGCCTTAGAAAGCATGCTTGGTAAAGTCAAATTCATCATTGCTTATCTACTAACCGGAGTCGCCGCCAATCTAGCAACATTCTACATTGAGCCACTGGAATTCGCCCATGTCGGTTCATCCGGTGCCATTTTTGGTTTGTTTGGGATTTACTTATATATGGTTCTGTTCCGTAAGGACTTAATAAGCCAAATGAACTCACAGCTCATTATCACCATTTTAGTAATTGGCCTAGTCATGACCTTTATCAATTCAAATGTTAATATTGTGGCCCATATATTTGGATTTCTTGCTGGCGCTATTATTGCACCGCTTGTTTTACCAAAAACCTCCAGCCTGCCGCAGGTCATCATGGCAGGCGATTCCTCATATCGACCACGAATGAGGATTCCTAGACCGTTTTCAGTGAAGCATATCTTATGGCTCATTATTATTATTTTAGTGATTCTGGGGATTTTCCTTTAAATACAACAAGGAGCTAAAATGACTTTAGCTCCTCTTCTTATTCTACCGTAATATTATCCGCAACCTTCTTGTTGCGTTTTGTATACCATTCCCAAATGGTCCAGCAATCAGAAATCTGTAAATCCTTTACTTCAAACCCTTGGCCTGTTACTGCCGATTTAATAAAAGTACGAACTGAACCAAGTTCTTTTTTTCTTTGTAAGAACGATTGTTTCTTGTCCATCGATTGAATTCGCTTTTTATGGTGAAGGACAGTTATTTTACTAAAAAAGCGAAACTGCAGTGTTAACTGGTCATCTTCAATTCTCCAGCCCGCTACTTTATAGCGGCTATAGCCAAAAATGGCTCCCATCGGTAAAAGAAGAAGACCTAGATAGCCCCACGAACTGAATACATAGGAAAGCATAACGATAGCAGGGACGAAAATAACAAATGGCAGCATCCCCCTGAACATATATCTCCACTTTGCCTTTGATGGTACGTAGTTTTCAACGTCATGCATCTGGTAATCCGGAACAAAATGAGGCAATAAGTCATTGATGGCTGATTTTTTTACAAGCGGAAAGAGCACAGTGGAAAAGTCTTCCCCCTTATCTATCGAGCCACCCGCGCTTTCAATATATACCGTTGCATATCCTAATGGCTGCCTGATTAAATTCTCACCTATGCGAATTGCCTGAATTCGCGTTAACGGAATGGTGGTCTGCTTTTTTTCAATCAAACCCCTCGTAATAAACAGCTCTTCATCACGTTTTACGACTGTAAAATTGGCATAGCGTAATGTCATGATTAAAATACCAACAAACCACGCAATCAATAAGAACAGTGCAATCAATACGATGATATAAATTAATATCGAAAGACTGACAAACTTTTCGATCGTATTATATACTTTTTCAAATGGTAAGTATTCTGCAAATTGGCTCAGGAAAGCCAGTACACCGGAAATGACAATTCCGATTCCACCTGACGTGGATGCTAGTACCAGCAACTCCTTTTGTGTAATTTGATATGTAAACCTCGTATGCTGTGTTACGGTTTCTTCTTCCTGATGGGTTTTCGAACGAGATAACATTTCACGTAATTGATTGGCCTCTTCTGCTTTGATGGCGGTTAAAACCGCTTCAGCCTGCATACCGCCACCAGCTGTTTCCACCTGTAGCTTCACCAATCCAAAAATCCGTTGAATGATGCCCGCAGAAACATCGATTGTTTGAATCCGCTCAATTGGAATAAAACGTTTTTTTCGAATAAACACACCGTACTCGATCCGTAATTCCCCATTTTCTATCCGATATGTATAGCGATACCAATGTAAGATTCCGAATACTAACATTAAAAGAATAACGACTCCAGTACCTAAAAAATAATACTTCCCAAAACCATCCCCGGGTCCTACAAAAAATATAAAAATGAACGGGAGGATCAATTCCTTTAATTGCTTTAAGAAGCTAAGGAAACCCGCAACCGGATGCATTCGACGTGGTTCAGACATCATCATCATCCACCCTCGCTAATCTTGAAATTGAATCCCTTAATTGATCCGCTTCCTCCAAATCAAGTGCGGGAATTTCATGGACAGTTGCTGCTGTTGAAATCGTAACGGTTGCTAATCGATGCTTGCGAAGCAACGGACCTTGCTGTGTATCAACGTGTTGGACGCGGTTCATCGGGATAACTGTTCTTTTTACAATTAACACACCACGTTGAAGGTCAATTTCATGTTCATGTACTTCATATCTCCAGCGCTTCCATTTGAGTTTTGGCAAGATAAAAATGGTTAAAATTGATTCGAGAATCGATAGGAAAAGGACGATTGCAAAAATCCAATAGGGCCAATCAAAAATAATTGTAAGGACTAAAACTGCAATTGTTATAATCCAGCCAACCATTGATGTGATGATCGCAGATGTTTTCCATACTGTTAAGGCACGTTCACTTATCCGATTTTTTGGGACGTCTCTCATATACCAACCAACCTTTCCCCATTGGAATATTTTTCATTTCAACCTTTTCAGTATAAATGATTTTGTCGAAATTTAACACATAAAAAAAACAGCGCACATACCTTGTGCACTGTTTTTGCTAATTAATCTTCGTTTTTACGGAAGTTGCCGCGACGATTTCCGCCGCTTGAAGAATAACGGTTTCCGCCTGATCCTTGACGACCACCTGATGATCTTTCGCGTCCACCATTTCCACGTCCACGATCACGGTTTCCACCTTTATATCGAGCACGGTCACGCCCACCACGATTGTTATCTCTATTATTGTCTCTTTTCACACGTAAAGGTGCTTCTTCAGTAAGTTTAACTGGTGTTGCGTCTGGCTCTTTTGTCATTAACTTTATTGCAGCTGCAACAACAGAAACAGAATCATGCTCCTCTAAAAGCTCTTCTGCAATACGAGTATAATAAGATAAATTATTGGACTCAATCATGGACACGATTTTTTCCATCGTCATTTTTTGTTGACCTTCTAAAGCCTCATCCAATGTTGGTGGCTTCATCTTATCCATTTTGCGCTTTGTTGTATTTTCAACATTTTTAAGTTGACCGATTTCACGAGGTGTAACGAAAGTCATCGCCATACCATTTTTCCCTGCACGACCTGTACGTCCTATACGGTGTACATAACTTTCAGGGTCTTGCGGGATATCAAAGTTGTAGACATGTGTAACACCGGAAATATCAAGACCACGTGCTGCAACATCGGTTGCAACTAACACTTCGATAGATCCTTCTTTAAATTTACGTAAGACAGATATACGCTTTGCCTGAGTAAGATCACCATGAATTCCTTCAGCCGCATAGCCTCTTAACGTTAATGCTTCAGAAAGCTCGTCAACACGACGTTTTGTACGTCCAAAGATAATCGCAAGTTCTGGTGATTGGATATCTAGTAAACGAGTTAATACATCAAACTTATTCTTCTCTTGTACCTCTAAGTAGTATTGTTGGATATTTGGTACTGTCATTTCTTTTGCTTTTACTTTTACTACTTTAGGGTCTTTCATGAAACGCTCAGCAATGCGTTGGATTGGTCCTGGCATTGTTGCAGAGAAAAGCAATGTTTGGCGCTCTTCCGGCACTCCCTTTAAGATCGCTTCAATATCCTCAATAAAGCCCATGTTTAACATTTCATCCGCTTCATCAAGTACCACTGTTTTTACATTTTGAAGCTTAAGGGTTTTACGATTAATGTGGTCGATTACACGACCTGGTGTACCTACAATGATATGAGGGTGTTTTTTTAGTGAACGGATTTGGCGAGTGATGTCCTGTCCACCATAGATTGGTAAAATACGTGCGCGGTTAAAGCGACCGATTTTATGAAGTTCTTCCGATACTTGAATCGCAAGCTCACGAGTTGGTGCAATGACAATTCCTTGGATGTTGTCGTTTTTTATATCGACATTCTCAATAAGAGGAATTCCAAATGCGGCTGTTTTTCCTGTTCCTGTTTGAGCTTGACCAATTACATCATGCCCTTCGAGTGCTAATGGAATCGTTTGTGATTGAATGGGAGTTGCTTCTTCAAACCCCATTTGATTAATCGATTTCATTAGATCTTCGCTAATCCCTAATTCTTTAAATGCTGCCAATTTTTTCATACTCCTTTTGCTAATCTATTTGTACAATGACAAAATTGACTTTTAGACGGGAAATCTGTATAGACACTGGGCTTTCGCCTCGAAAATTTAAGCTGGATACAAATGATTGCATCATGATCGCAAAACCTACACAATGATGATGTATGCGCGGTAGGAAGGCATCTGCCTAGTATTTATAGTAGACCAGAATCGAATTCTGCTTAAAAAAAGGACATTTTCCGTGAAATAACGGAAGTAATGCCCTCAGGGTTCACGTCCAAAAAGTTAATAGAAGGGCGTCACCAATGGGTTAGACGAGCTATGCCCTTTTTAACACTGTAGATGTAATCTTACCACTACGATGTTAGAAATGCAATAAAGCACAATTTCCAATCATTAGTATAGACATTCTTTTGATGTTTCATGTAAGAATGAATCTACCTCAATAAATAGTCTTTCCTGGTCCTCTCCATAACAAACGTGGTGCTTTGCACATGGCAAGAAAAGGAGTTTCTTTTTTGTTGATGAGATGACTTGATGTAAGTAATGCGCACTTTTCACCGGCACAATCCCGTCGCATTCCCCTTGCACAATTAAAGTCGGGACATTGATACGATGAAGCTCTGGCCGAATCCTTCGCACCAGCTTTCGAAATTCCATTGTTGCAGAAAGAGGCGTGTCCACGATTTTCTTTTTATACCGCAAAAAGAGTTCATTTTTATGAAGTGTTTTGTTCAAACTATCGTGAAGCATTATCTTGATATCTGCAATTAGCTGCTTTGGATTGATATAGTAAGCTGCAGCACTAAGTAAAACGAGTTTTTGGATTGGAAAGCGCGTTGCTAAATAACCAGCAATGAGCCCACCCATAGAAAAGCCGATGACAAAAACCTGGTCACATGTACGAAGAAGATCAACCAGTTCTCTTTCGGCATGTTTGATCCATTCTGAATAATGTGTTCCTTTTAAGTCTAGGGTCTCTCCATGACCGGGTAAGGTTGGCGTTCGGACGACCCAATCGGTTGAATGGCGAACATGCTCTGCAAGCGGCTCTACTTCATAGGGAGCACCCGTAAAACCATGTATGAACAAACAGCCAATCATGAAAATTAACCACCTTTTAAATATTTTTGAAATAATTGTAATGTTTTTGTAACATTTTCTATTTTCAAACGTACTAATAGGTAAGAAACTTTTTAAGGAGGTTTTAAAATGGACAAGCTATTCAATGAAAAATCAAACTTTATGAAAGAATTATTCGCATACTCCTTAGGTATCTTACTTACTATTTTAATTATACTTCCATTTATTAACTAGAAAAAAGCTCGGCATTAAACGTCGCCGAGCTTTTTCTTATTTGTCCAGCTTCAGCGACTAGAAATTCGAGAAACTTCACCGCCTCTTTCAGAGGTAAAAAGCACCTCTGAAGGAGGAGCCTCTGACGCACAGGAAGTGCTAGTGCCCACTTAGCCACAGGACGTGGTGGTCTAATAAGTCGGCCAGTTTCCACATTTCTAGGCGAGTCGCTTCAGCTTTTCTTACTTTTTGAAGGCAAAAATGACTTCCTCGAGCTTCATCCCTCTTGAGCCCTTTACCAACAGGATGTCTCCTTCTGATAAAAGATTTCGTAATTCCTCAATTAGTTGTTCTTTATCTTGGTACGAAAATACTCGGTCTTGTGGGAACTGTTCCCTAGCACCGCTGGCAATATGCTCACCTAATTTGCCATAAGTGAATACATAATTAATCTTGTCAGGCTGGATGAAACGCCCCACTTCTTCATGGTATTCATTTTCTTTGTCCCCGAGCTCCAGCATGTCACCCAACACAACCATTTTATTACCCGTGGTTTGTAAATCATGAACTAAGCTAATTGCTGCCTTCATGGATAACGGGCTTGCATTATAGGCATCATTTATTAATTTCGTACCGTTGATCCCTTCAATTAATTCAAGTCTCATATTCGTGATTTTAATTTCCTTTAAACCACTATCGATTTGGTCCCAAGATAATTCGAAGTGACGGGCCACAGCAATCGCAGCCATCGCGTTGTTCACATTATGCTTACCGAGAACTGGCACATAAAATTCTTTCGTCTCTTGATCGTTAATTGAAAAATAAGTGCCTACGTTTTCCTGTTTGATTGTAAGTGGGAACAGGTCATTTTGTGATGACTCACCAAAGGTTGTTGTTTGGATATCCATCTCTTTCACCCGCTCTGTTAAAAGGGGTTCGTCCCCATGGTAAATGAGCAAGCCATCCTTCGATAATCCATCAACGATTTCAAGTTTTGCCTTTGCGATTCCTTCACGGGAGCCGAGGTCCATCATATGTGATTCACCAATATTCGTAATCACTGCCAAATCAGGCCGAGCTAATTTGGTAAGGAGCTCAATTTCACCAAAAGCACTCATCCCCATCTCAAGCACTGCGACTTCAGTATCTTCTTTTAGTCGTAAAATCGTTAATGGTAAGCCAATATGATTATTTAAATTACCTTCTGTTTTTTGAACACGCATTGAAGTTGATAAAACTGCTGTAACCATGTCTTTTGTGGTTGTTTTTCCATTGCTTCCAGTAATTCCAACGACTTTTATCGAAAGCTCATCACGGTAGTTTTTTGCAAGAGTTTGAAGAGCCTCCAATGTGTCGTTTACAAATATAACCGGGATTTGCTGTGGAGGATTTGGCTGATCACTCCCCCATAGTACAGCTCTTGCACCGTTTTCAATGGCTGTATCCACAAATTGATGTCCATTAAAGGTGTCACCGATGATTGGTATGTATAGATTTCCAGGTGAAATCGTTCTTGTATCAATCGATACACCTTCAATCACGACATTTTGGTGTTGTGGGTCAAGCTTTTCACCTTTTGCCATTTGTCCAATTTGCGCTAAAGTCTTTTTTATCACGAGGTTCTCCCCTTTTCATGAAGAAACACTATTCAGAATGAAGAATAGTGTTAATTAATCAAATACGCCTTGGCGTATTTGCGCCAAGATTTTTAGGCCCACAGGAAGTGGGTCATAAAGACGTTGCCACAGGA
>NZ_JBALOP010000018.1:19196-51855 GCF_036962685.1 Bacillus sp. JJ1566
CCTTTGAAAAATCGTGGCATCCACCGGAGGCTTACTTTATTAAGCAGAGGTTTGAACCTCTGCTTAATAAAGTTTAAATAGTGAATTTGATTGTTTGTTTTTCCGTATGGCGCTCAATCGCAAGCTCAACTAACTTTTCAATAAGCTCTGGATAGCTAACACCAGCCTCCTGCCATAGTAACGGGAACATGCTAAATGGTGTAAATCCAGGCATTGTGTTGACTTCATTAATGATGACTTCTCCTTCTTTTGTTAAGAAGAAATCAGCTCTCACTAATCCTGAGCAATCCAGTGCTTTAAATGCTTTGATGGCTTCTGTTTTGACGGTTTCATATTGCTCATCAGTAATATCAGCTGGGATAATAAGGGCCGTATCACCGTCTTCATATTTTGCCTTGTAGTCGTAAAAATCCTTTTTCGGTACGATTTCGCCAACAACTGAACAGCTTGGATTATCGTTTCCAAGAACACCGATTTCGATTTCGCGGCCAATAATTGCTTCTTCAATGATGACTTTACGGTCAAACATAAATGCTTCTTCAAACGCTTTTTCAAGGGTTTCGCGGTTTGTTGCTTTGCTGATACCAACACTTGAACCAAGATTTGCAGGTTTGACAAAGCATGGATAGCCCAGTTCTTCTTCGACCTTCGCATAAGCTTCTTCCGGATTTTGTTTCCATTCACTTCGAATATAGGAAACATATTTGGCTTGAAGCAGTCCCGCTTGACCGAAGATGTTTTTCATAATTACTTTATCCATTCCTGCAGATGAAGCAAGTACACCATTACCGACATAAGGTATGTTTACTAGCTCTAGTAGTCCTTGAACGGTTCCGTCTTCTCCGTTTGGTCCATGCAATAATGGGAACACCACGTCAATCGTTTCCTGTTGTTCTGATTGCTGTGCAGGGAAAAGCTCTGCATTTAAAGAAACCGGTGAAATCGGAGTTCCCTCCTCTTTCAGAACTAGTTTCTTTACGTCATCGACAGGACCTGTCAATTGGTTTCCGCGAATCCATTCGCCTTGTTCCGATATATAAATGGGATGAATATCATATTTTGAGTGATCTAATGCTTTGATTACAGCTAATGCAGTTTGCAAGGAAACCTTATGCTCAGCTGATTTCCCTCCGTATAGCAAGCCTAGTTTGACTTTCATTAAGCTTCCTCCTAAAAAATCAATATACCCTTTATTTTAACATTAACGCGTTTATATTATATAACAATTACATAACATTTCTATAATTTATTACATATGTTTAGAATAGTGTCTGTCTAGGCTTGGAACAAAATTTTGGAATTAAAAATTAAACAAGACTTTCGGGTGGTGACAGTGTAATCGATATACATTGAAATACGAAATTGGCTTATACAGCTTTGATAATTGCGTATTTATTTGGGTTATTGCGTCTTACACGGGGGAATTTGCGTCGTCACTGGGATTTTTGCGTCGTCACCGGGGCATTTGCGTCTTTGTTTCAATAATTGCGCGTTACTAATTTTTCAGTTACCAAAAAAGCCTCAACGGCGGATACCGTCAAGGCTTTTGCATTTTTATTCAAGTGCGCTGGCGCTCTGGCCAATGGTAATAATCTGTTCTTGTTGAATGATTTTTTTGATTTCAAGTGATTTGATATGGTGGCCATCCATTTCGATGATTCTGAATTCATAATCCCCGTACGGAATTTTGTCTCCAGGGCGGACGTCAATTTGTTCGGTTAAAATCCAACCACTGATTGTATCCACATCCGTATCGTCAATTTGTAATCCAAACAAGCCATTGACTTCACCGATTAAGACCTTACCATCTAAGATGGTGGTGGTGTCGTTAATTTTTTGGATTGCTGGTTTTTCATCCGTATCAAATTCATCGCGGATTTCCCCAACAATTTCTTCAATGATATCCTCAACCGTCACCAGTCCAGAGGTTCCACCATATTCATCGATTAAAATCGCCATGTGAACTCGTTCTTTTTGCATTTTTGCTAATAATTCTTGAATTGGGATTGACTCGATTACATGAATAATTGGTCTTGTATAATCCTCAATTGTTTTTTCATGTGCACCTGAACCTGTCACAACATCAGTGAGCAGTTCCTTTAAGTTAATCAAGCCGATAATATGGTCTTTATCCCCGTCAACGACTGGGTAACGTGTATATTTCTCACTCGTCATAATCGTCAATATCTCTTGGACTGATTTTTCCTTATCAAGGGCGATGATCTCCGTACGTGGTACCATGATTTCCTTTGCGATGCTCTCATCAAATTCAAAGATATTATTAACGTATTTATATTCAGATTGGTTAATTTCACCATTTTTATAGCTTTCAGATAAAATAAGTCTCAATTCTTCTTCTGTGTGGGCAATGTCGTGTTCTGATATTCTCTTAAAGCCAAATAATCCAGTTAACAAGCGAGCAGAACCGTTTAATACCCAAATGAATGGATACATCACTCTATAGAAAAAGATTAATGGTCTCGCAAAAAACAAGGTAACTCTTTCTGCCTTTTGAATGGCGATCGTTTTCGGTGCAAGCTCCCCGACAACTACATGTAGAAATGTAATAATCAAGAACGCTAAAGTGATCGATAAAAGAGTTGAAAATGAAGCTGGTATATTAAACATACCGAGTATCGGATGAAGTAACGCCTCAAATGTGGTTTCTCCAAGAAAACCAAGTCCTAGGGCTGTTACTGTAATACCTAACTGACACGCAGACAGGTATTCATCCAGGTTTGAGATGACAGTCTTAGCAGCAATTGCGCTTCTATTCCCTTCTTGTACGAGTTGGTCGATACGAGTACTTCTTATTTTTACAATCGCAAACTCCGACGCCACGAAAAAGGCAGTTAACGCAATCAAAATTGCAACCATGACTAAATTAAATATCTCCAAATAGTTTCCTTACACGCCCGAAACGAGTAAGGATTCCACCTCCTAAATAGGTAAGTTTTTTATGTTATTTATACAAAGTATTTATGACAAGGATTTTTTATTCTTTAAGAATGAATTTTTATTCTGTAAGTTTCATAACTATATGATTCTTTGATTCAAGTAAAAAGAACCATAATTAATTTTGCGAGTGCCATGCTTTGTGTGGACATCTTATTCATCACAGATTTTTGTTGTTCTTCTGTAAGAGACTCGAGCATTGGCTTGATTTCTTTAAGTTCTGATTCTAAATATTCCATTCGCTTTGAAAGATCTTGTGTGTATTTCAAGACTTTCTCTTTCTCTACACGATTTGTGTGAAAAAGTTCTACCTTTTCCTTGATTTCCAGTAAAGGGATGTTTAACTCCTTATACTGGGAAACGAGATGAAGTGTCTCCACCGCCTCGTCACTATAGAATCGATAGTTCGAGTCTGATCGTTCAGGAGTTAAAATACCAAGCTGTGTGTAATAATCAATCGTGCGTTTTGATACATTTGCTTCTTTTGCTAATTCTCCAATACGGTATAACTTCCCAACGACATCACCCCTTCTATCAGACTTCTATTCTTCTATTATATGTACTATGAACCGTACAGTCAAACGTGATGGTTTTCCCCTAGTAGGGGTTGTCCATTTTACTTTTTCCTTTGTCCCGAAGCGGCTTGTATTTTTAGGCTATAAAGGCCACCCTTCAAGTGGGATAATGGCAAATTCTTATGCCTTCTTCGTAAGACTTTTGCCGCTTGCTTGCTTCTTATCCCTGTTTGGCAATATAAAATGATGTCCTTATCAGTTGGGATATCTACCTTGTTGCGTCTTATTTTAGCTAAAGGAAGATTAATAGCGCCTTTAATATGATTTGTTTGGTATTCATAAGGATTACGCACATCAATGAGTGCAATTTGTTTGGGCTTTTTCATTTTTTCTTTAAAATCTACTTCTGATAATTGTTCTAGGTTTTTAACAGGCTTGAAGGTATCGTAAACTAAAAATATGAAGATTATTCCTAATCCGATTTGAAGTATTGTAATTGTATCCAATTTTCAACATCCCTTTTCATACACGTTATTTTCCTATTATAATCTAATGTGGAGGAAACCAAAAATCTCATGTGACATTGCCTCCTTTTTACGGTAGAGTAAATAAGTAAAATGTTTTAGGGATTGGGGAATCTATAAAATTGGGGCAAGCTGTAAAACGATTTGTGGCTGGTACGGTGTTCATCACCTATTCACTATTTCTAATATATTGGATGTTTTTTGCCTATTTCCGGACAAAGGGAGGGGAATTCCGGTATAACCTAACGCCTTTTTCGACGATTAAAAATTATTTTACGTATTATGATCATTTTCCTTTTTACATCTGGATCATTAATATTGCAGGAAATATTGGCGTTTTTATACCCTTTGGGATCGTACTTCCGATACTATTTCCAAAGCTTTCTCATTTCTTTTTGTTCCTCTTTGCGTTTGTTATCGGAATTTTTTCGCTAGAAGTCCTTCAGCTTTTTAGTAAGCTTGGAAGCTTTGATGTGGATGATATTATTTTAAATACGGTTGGAGCCGTGATTGGTTTTATTTTATTGCAGGTCATAAGGGGTCGTAAACGACTCAAAAAAAGGAGATGAGGTCAAATACTTCGATGTATTTGGAACCCCGTCTCCTTTCCTTTTTTAGCGATTGACTGATGCTGCCATGCGCACATATGTATGGCGTTTTCCACGAATAGCGATTGAATAAGCCATAATATTTTCAGGAATTGCGATGCCGTGATAACCCGCATCTCCAATATGGTAGATGTCTGCACCTGCCATTTTACTTGTTAACGCGATTTGACGAATGGTTGCTTCATCCGCTCCCTCTTGGCTTGTACCAATTGTAAGCATCGCCAATGCTCCTTTTGAATGCACAAAACGGACATTCTTTTCTGTTGTTTGGGGAGTGATTCCCGGTACGGTCCCCGGTGCTGGCATTAAAATGACATCCGCCCCCGCATCAACAAAGCTTGCTAGTGCCGTCTCTGAAATGATGTCACTACCGGATTCATTTGCAACTCCTGCACCATGCATTTTTCCAGCAATAATAAGACCCTCACTTCCAAACACTTCTCGAGCCTTCTTAATCGCCACGACAATTTCATCATTTGTAACACCTGTTTTCGGGTTTCCTGTTAAGCAAACAAAATCAAATCCAAGCTTTTTCGCTTCACTTAAGGATTCTTCGATTGCCAAACGCCCTTTCGGAAGTTGAGTTAATTTTTCAAGTTGCTCGGCATTTGGGTCAACAGGCTCTAAATTTAAACCAATTGGTCTGCCGGTGAGCTCCTTTAGCTTTTCAACAATGGATTCACCCTCCGCTGCTTGAAAGCCCTCCACAAAAGGAGAAAAGACATCAAAGTAATTAAAAATTAAAAGATCGGCGCCAAATGCTGACGCCATTTCCGCATTCGTCACCGCTGGATATACTGGCTGAAAAGAACCAATTACTTCTGATAAAATAACCCTTCCTTCAGAAGCCTTAATGGATTGCTTAAGTTCTTGTCCATTCATTTTTTTAAAATCTGAGGCTGTGCAATCTAAAAGTCGTTTCATGATGATACCTCCTAATCTCTAAGTTCGAACCATTTCTACCTTATATTTATATCTGTCAGCACGGTAATAGGATTTTACATACTCGAGGGGTTGCTGTTCCTCAAGCTGTGAAACTTGTTGGATATAAAGGATAGGTGCCCCCACCTTAATCCCCAAGATAGACGCCTCACGCTTGTGGGCGGTAATTGCCTCCACTTCCTGTACCCCGGATACTATATAGAGTCCTTTTTCTTCGACATGTTTAAAAATGGAGCGTTCCGCCTCTTCCCATGTTAGATCAGGTACAAGATCTGCCGACATATAAAATACCTCATAGGCAATCGGTTCTTTGTCTGCAAGCCGCAATCGCTCAATTTGGTATACCTTGGCCTTTTCTTCCACCTTAAGGCGTGAGGCGATTAACGAGTCTGCTTCTATTACGATAAAGCTTAGAACACGTGTCTCTGGTTCAAGCCCTCTTGAACGCATGTCCTCTGAGAAGCCCGTTAATTTCTGAACATTTTTTTCGAATTTTTTCACTGCCACAAAGGTCCCTTTTCCACGAACTCTTTGTAAATAACCTTCATTCACAAGATTATTAATAGCTTGTCTTACGGTCATTCTACTGATTTGGTACTTTTCCGCAAATTCTCTTTCAGATGGAATCATGTCACCAGGCTTCAGCTCTTTTTTTTCGATTTTTTCACGAACTTGCTGCTCAATTTGAAAGTAAATAGGTACTGGTGAATTCTTCTTTATCACGAGCAAAGCCCCTCTTTTTTTCATCATCTACTAATGAAAGTGCTTCTTCGTCCGCTATAATCGTTACGTCAGAATGATTCTTTAACACAGTAGCTGGAATCAATTCAGTGATGCCCTCGTTTATCACTTTTTCAAGGATTTCTGCCTTTGTTTTTCCTGAAACGAGCAATAGGATTTTTTCACTTTTCATAATTGTAGAGATTCCCATTGTTACAGCATGTGTTGGAACTTCTTCAATGCTATTGAAAAAACGCATATTTGCTTGTCGTGTAGATTCTTCAAGCTCGACAACATGGGTTGCTGAATCGAATGGTGTACCTGGTTCATTAAAGCCGATATGCCCATTTACCCCTATTCCGAGTAATTGAAGGTCAACTCCGCCTATATCCGAAATGACCTTTTCATATTTTTGACTTTCCTCTTCATAATTATTTGCCAATCCATTTGGAATATGGATATTATCTGGATTTATATTGATATGTGAAAAAAGATTTTCCATCATGAAATGATGGTAGCTATTTGGATGGTCCTTTGCAATTCCTAAATATTCATCAAGATTCACAGTCTGGATGTTTTCATATGATGTCTTATTTTGCCCGTGATCCTTAATTAGCTCTTCATATGTACCCACCACAGTACCACCAGTTGCAAGACCTAATACGGAGTTTGGCTTTTCTTTTACTTGATGTGAAATCATGGCTGCGGCCATTTGGCTCATTTCCTTAAAATCCTTTACAGCTACAACTTTCATTTAATATCCCTCCTGATTTGAATAAGCAAGCTTTCCACGACAAAATGTCATGATTACCTCTAATTGGTCATTCACGATTACAAGATCTGCATCCTTACCAGCCTTAATGCTTCCTTTTCGGTCAAACATATTGATTTGCTTTGCTGGGTTAACGGCTGTCATTTCAGTTATGTCTTGAAGAGAACAATCAGTGAATTTCATCATGTTTCGAACCGCATCATTTAATTTTAAAATACTTCCCGCTAAGGTTCCATCTTTTAATACAGCTCTTTCTTCATTCACAATGACCTCTTGACCACCTAGGTCGTACATTCCCGCACCAAGACATTTTGCACGCATTGCATCAGTTACAAGAATGGAGCCCTCGCTTCCTTTATTTTTATAAGCAAACTTCACCATTTTAGGTGCGATATGAATTCCATCGACAATCATTTCACATTTTACTTCATCATGTAAAAGAACAGCACCAGCTACACCTGGTTCCCGATGATGAATTCCGCGCATACCATTAAATAAATGCGTAGCATGGGTCGCTCCTGCTTCTATTGCTGCTTTAACCTCATCGTACACCGCGTCTGAGTGACCAATGGAGGCAACGACGCCTGTATTTTTCAAATGAGCTGTTAGTTCAAGCCCTCCCGGTTCCTCAGGTGCTAATGTCACAAGACGAATATTTTCGCCTGATAATGATTGCCATTTTTTAAACAGCTCCACATCTGGGTTAATAATATTATCCGGGTGCTGTGCTCCTGCTCTTTTCGGAGATAAAAATGGTCCCTCCAAATGTGCCCCTAAAATTTCTGCAGACCCAACATTTTGCTTTGGAATAAAATCAGCAATATTGCTGATTGCGTTTTCAATATCTTCTTTTGTCTTTGTCATTGTTGTTGCAAGAAAGCTTGTTGTTCCTTCCTTTGGAAGTACTTTTGTCATTGTTTCTAGTGCCTCAGGGGTTGCATCCATTACATCAGCACCGCTAGCCCCGTGAATATGTAGATCAATCATGCCTGGAATGAGTGAGTAGGAATCATCAAAGTTGATGACTTCGTCTTTATCACTTGCTGGGAGATCAGCCATTTGGCCAACCCTCTTTATTTTTTCTCCATCAATTTCAATAAATCCTTTTTCAATGATACCTTCTTCGGAAAATATAGTCAGATTTGTTATAAACATATCAAAGACTCCTTTTATGTTTCTTCATTAAGTATATCTTTTATGAAAGCTAGTTGTCTATACCACTATAATAATTTGTTATTTTACCTTACTTTTCCCCTCTTATTATAAAATTATTGTGTTTCCCATGTAAATTAGAAAAGTGCAAGGCGCCCTGATTAAGGAACATCGACTAACTACCGCCACGTCCTGTGGCAAACATCGATGTCAGCACATCCTCGAAAATGCTATGCATTTTCTTCGTGCGATGATTATGCTCCCGAAGCCTTCCTTGTCCTGTGCAAGTCATGCATATGACGAGCACTGACAGAAGGTGCATTTTACCTTCCGAAGCGATTGGCTAGACCATAGAGCCGATGGCGCCTGAAGCTAATAAATAAAAGAAGGACCGCCCCTTTATGGACAGTCCCCCTAACTTCTTACTTCTCTTTACGAATTTTATGAACCTCGTCTGCAACGAATTGTACGTTTGTTCCAACAATAACTTGAATGCTGTTTTTACCAACAACATTGATTCCTGGAACACCTGTTGCTTTAATTTTTTTCTGATCAACTTTATCCATATCTTTCACTTCTAGACGTAGACGAGTTACGCAGTTATCAACTGATGTTACGTTCTCATCTCCACCTAAGCCCTCATAAATTTGAGCAGCCATATTAGCGAATCTTGTTTTTCCATCTGTTTGAATAGCTTGGCCTTCTTCAACATCATCTTCTCTACCAGGAGTTTTGATGTTGAATTTTGTGATTAAGAAACGGAAGATTAAATAGTAAAGAACAAAGAACACTAAACCTTGCAGCAATAGCATATACGGCATATTGGCTAATGGTAATCGTGAACTTAAAACAAAGTCAACTAACCCTGCACTGAATCCGAAACCTGCGGTCCAGTGAAAAGTTGATGCGATAAATAATGAAATACCTGTTAATGCTGCGTGAACAACATATAATGCTGGTGCAACGAACATGAATGCAAATTCAAGTGGTTCTGTAACACCTGTGAAAAATGACGCAAAACCTGCTGCCATCATTAAAGATGCAACTTGTTTTTTACGAGCTGTTTTTGCTGTGTGATACATCGCAAGTGCAGCAGCTGGTAGACCAAACATCATAATTGGGAAATATCCAGCCTGATACATACCAGTGATTCCTTTTTCTCCATTTCCTGACCAGAAGTTCCCGATATCGTTAATACCTGCAACGTCAAACCAGAATACTGAGTTTAAAGCATGGTGTAAGCCTGTTGGAATTAATAGTCTGTTAAAGAATCCGTAAAGTCCAGCACCGATAGAGCCCAACTCACTGATTCCTTTACCGAATGATACTAAGCCTGTATAAACCACTGGCCATACAAAGAATAGAATTGCAGAAGCAACAATCATCGCTACAGATGTCATGATTGGTACTAAGCGTTTTCCACTAAAGAATGCTAAGGCATCTGGCAATTGTACTTCACTGAAACGATTGTACATTCCTGCAGCAACTAAACCTGAGAGAATACCGATAAATTGGTTTCCAATTTTTCCGAAAGCTGCATTCACTTCTCCTGGGTCCACCCCTTGAAGCATTGCAACTGTATTTGTACCAAGTAATGTTGTAATAACGAGGTATGCAACGAGACCACTTAATGCAGCAGATCCGTCTTTATCCTTTGACATCCCCAATGCAACACCGACCGCAAATAAAATTGACATATTGTCAATAATTGAAGATCCTGCTTTAATTAAAAACGCCGCTACCGCATTGTCTGCACCCCATCCAACAGGGTCAATCCAATAACCGATACCCATTAAAATAGCTGCTGCTGGCAATACTGCAACAGGTAACATCAATGAGCGACCAATTTTTTGAAGATACTTCATCATAATGTTATTCCTCCTATAATTTGTATTTTCCTTCTATTCTTTGGTCCTCTAACTTCAAAAATTATCAATATGATTTCTTAAACAGGCAACGCTTACACGTTAGTGTAACCAAAAAAATAGGCAGAATACTTACCGCAACTCATTTTAACACCCAGGGGTTTAGTTGTCTATACCACTCCAATGGAATTTATTACAAAAAATCATCATTTTTATCTACTACAATATAACTAAAGGAGTATAGATGAAGGGATTTCATTATATTACACTAGGGATAAGCCATTGATTAGGAGGTATTCCATGAAACAAGGTGATAAGGTTGTCTATAATAACGATTTATATGAAGTTCTTTACGTTTATGAAAATGGAATGTATGAGATCAAACAAATGGAATTACTCTTCAAGGTAGAGCTCGTAAATAAGAGCGATCTCATACCTGTTGCTTGTTAATAATGTGATTCCTCCTTCCCTAGAGATTTTAAAAAAATCCATTGTTATTTTGACAATGGATTTTCGTTGTTCCCCTATATGTTTTTTAATACTGCACGTACTGGACTCCCATCTGCCCCTTCAATGGATAGTGGCAGTGCAATCAATTCATAATCACCTAGTTCCACTTCATCTAAGACAATCCCCTCAAGAATATATATGCCATTTTTATGTAAATGATGATGGGCTAGTAAATCTTTACTATCTAACTGATCGACAGATGGCGTATCGACGCCGACTAATTGAACCCCTTTTCCAGCCAAAAATGAAGCGACTTCAGGTTTTAAGCTTGTAATAGAAGTTGGAAATTTAGTTCGATCCTTCCATGAATTTGTGCGGATTAACAATCGTTTAACACCTGATAAGTCAAATCCTTGTAGATCCTCGATTCCAATCTCTTTTTTTCCTGATATTTCAATGACTCTTGCTTTTCCAACATATAATTCAATCACTAATTCATGCACCTTTTTTCCATCATTATCAAAGTGGTAAGGCGCATCAATATGCGTTCCAATATGGGTGCTCGTTGTGACTTTTCCTACATTAACCGTTGATGCTTTTTCAATCGACCATGATAATGCAAATTCAAATGGATGATCATTTGGCCATTCCTGTGTTGTTTGATTTAAAGGCTGTGAAATATCAATGAGTTTCATTTGATTCACCTCTATTATTATTTTCTTATCAATAAGTATACGACTTGAGTCCAAATAATTCTGTTATTTTATTCTTAACATAATACATTTTCGTCTGGAGATTCTAGAAATGTCTTCTCAAAAAGAAGGTGATGTCATGAGAAAGAAACCCTTAAGGAGGTTTGTGATGGGAATTTTGAGTGGAAATCCAAAAGAAGAACCCATGCATTATGGTGAAGTTTTTGGTGTATGGTCTCACTTGTTAACAGCAAAAGGGATGGTTTCTGCCTACCAAACCTTACTTAATCATACCGGTGATGACGATTTAAAGAAACTATTAGAAGACATCATTGAAAATGGAATCAAACTGGAGATTGAAGAGGTTGAAACCTTGTTAAAAGAAAATGGGATTGGGTTACCTCCTGCGCCCCCAGAGCGACCTAATGCTTGCCTTGAAAACATCCCTCCAGGTGCTCGTTTTCAAGACCCTGAAATTGCGGCTAAGGTGTCCGCTGACATTGCTGTAGGTCTAGTGGCATGTAGTTCGATTATTGGACAATCCATTCGCGAGGATATTGCTACGATGTATGGCCAGTTTCATATGAAGAAAGCTCAATTTGGAGCAAGAATACTACGCCTTAACAAAGAAAAAGGATGGCTTGTTCCTCCTCCTCTTCATATTAATAAAGCTGATGGATGTTAAATAAACCTTGTAAGGCAGATTCATTTCGAATCTGCCCTTATTTTTTCAGGTAACTTTTACATTTCCATGTATTTGCGCTCTATTTGCTTTCTCTCTTTTATTACCACCAATACTTTATTTAAAGAAGTAGCAAAATATAAAAGTAAATCGAATCATGCAAAGGAGGAATTTAGATTGCAAAGATTTACAAAAACTGGTATAGCGATTCTTGGGTCTGCGATGCTTTTATTATCTGCGTGTAACACCAATAACAATGCGGCAGATGATAATAATCGTTCAGCAAACGTAGAAAGTGTAAACAACGGCTATCTCATAAAACAGAACCGCCCTTATCGCACGACAACGTCAAGTGATAAGTATCCACATACAACAAGTGTTCAGCATGCACGAGGAGAACAAGAATATTTTCGTTTTATCAATAAAAAGATTGTCGTCCGTACGCCAAACGGCACTGAAGTAGCTCCGAATGGGAACTACAATTGGGCAGGTGGACCAAACAATGTGGTACCAGGACCAAATAATGTAGCACCACCACCGAATTTTGCGGGCGCACCAAATTACCCAACAGGGCAAACGCCACCTGCACCTGTTGAACAAAATCGTCAGCCGGCAACACAACAGCCAGCTACCCCTGCTCCAGCACCAACCGCTGGAATTAGTAATTTTGAAAGACAGGTAATCGACCTTACCAATGCGCAGCGTACGAAAAACGGCTTACCCGCTCTTAAAGCGGATACCGCATTAGGCAAAGTAGCAAAGACAAAAGCGAATGACATGCAGCAAAAGAATTATTTCTCCCATACGAGTCCTACCTACGGATCTCCATTTGATATGATGAGGGATATGGGAGTATCCTACAAGACAGCTGGTGAGAATATCGCCAAAGGGCAAGCATCACCTCAAGCCGTGGTAAACGCTTGGATGAACAGTGAAGGACATCGTAAAAACATCCTGAATCCAAACTTCACTCATATCGGAGTTGGTCACCAAGCAAGTGGCAACTACTGGTCACAAATGTTTATTGGAAAATAAGAATAGCGAAAGGCGCTCAGCCTTAGGTGACAAGCATGAAAATGCTGACAGAAGGCGCATTTTACCTTCTGATGCAATTGGCTTAGACTAGAGAACCGATGGCTTCTTGAGCTAGACAAAAAATTGGGGCAGACATTTTCAAATGTCGCCCCTCTTTTTTAATTACTTATGAATTTTAACAAATTTACGCTTTCCGACTTGAACAATCATGTCGTTTGTAATTTCCACGTCTAAATGAATATCCTCAACTTTTTCGCCATCCAGTTTAACGCCGCCGTTTTGAATCATTTTTCGTGCTTCCCCTTTAGACTTTTGTAAATCCAATTGAACCAGTAAATCAATGATGGAAATTGAGTTTTCTCCAGACCAAGTTACTTCTGGGATGTCTTCTGGGATTACCCCTTTTTGGAAGACCGTTTTAAAATGTTCCTCAGCCTGCTTAGCCGCTTCTTCACTATGGTACATTTTTACGATGGTTCTTCCAAGAAGCATTTTTGCATCACGCGGGTGAAGCGAACCATTTTCTATATTTGCTTTGATTTCATTCTTTTCTTCAAGAGACAAGTCCGTTACGAGGTCAAAGTATTTCGCCATCATTTCATCCTGGATGGACATTGTTTTTCCGTACATTTCATTTGGTGCCTCATCAACACCAATGTAGTTCCCTTTTGACTTAGACATCTTTTCAACGCCATCAAGTCCTTCTAAAAGCGGAAGAAGAATAACGACCTGTTTTTCTTTACCAAAATGCTCCTGTAAATGTCTTCCCATTAATACGTTGAAGTGCTGGTCATTTCCACCTAATTCAATATCGCTTTCCAGCTCGACAGAATCATAGCCCTGCATGAGTGGGTAGAAGAATTCATGAAGCGAAATTGGCTTACCTGTCGCTAAACGCTCAGAGAAATCATTTCGTTCAAGCAAACGTGCAACGGTGATACTTGCCGCCAAATTGATAATGTCCTCGAAGTTTAAAGTAGATAGCCATTTGGAATTGTAGGAAAGCTCGACCTTCTCCATGTCTAATACTTTTCCAAATTGCTCAAAGTACGTTTTCGCATTGTGCTTCACTTCTTCGTCTGTCAGTTGTTTTCGGGCAACGGATTTACCAGTCGGGTCACCGATCTTCCCTGTAAAGTCACCGATTAGAAGCTGGATGACGTGTCCGTTCTCTTGGAATTGTTTTAATTTGTTTAACACCACTGTATGTCCTAAATGCACATCTGGAGCAGAGGGATCAAGACCTAGTTTTACTTTTAGTGGTTGGTTTGTAACAATGGATTTTGCAATTTTTTGTTTTAATTCATGTGCAGGGACTACTTCCTGTATACCGTTTGTATAGATGGCAAATTGTCTTTCTAGTTCTATTTTTTGTTGTGCTGTTAACTGTTCGATAAAGTTTTCCATTCTGGTATTCCTCCTGGTTTGTGATTTTAAATGTCTTTTACTATCTTATAAGAGCTTTTGATTCGAATGATGTTGAGTCGGAGACGTTTCTTCTAATAGTTGTGCGTTTTTGTCTTTGAGATGCCTCCTCAGAGACATTTCTATCCTGATCCAACTCACTTTTGTCTACGAGACGTTGCCTCAAAGACATTTCTGCCCTGATCTAACTCACTTTTGTCTGTGAGACGTTGCCTCAGAGACATTTCTGCCCTAATCCAACTCACTTTTGTCTACGAGTCGCCTACTCAGAGACATTTCTGCCCTGATCCAACTCACTTTTGTCTACGAGACGTTGCCTCAGAGACATTTCTGCACTGATCCAACTCACTTTTGTCTGTGAGACGTTGCCTCAGAGACATGTCTGCCCTTATCCAACTAACTTTTGTCTACGAGTCGCCTTCTCGCAAACATTCCCCCCGAATTGAAACCAGCATTTGTCCCCGAGACAAGACTCTAGCGGTAAAAAAACATAAAAAACCACGCCCCTAAAAAAGGGACGTGGTTGCACGCGGTACCACCCTTGTTTGAAGATATGTATCTTCCGCTCCATTCGAATAACGGCTCGTCCGTTCTTTGCTAATTGCCGATTTCCGCGTTCACAAAGAAAGCTCAAGGAGGTAATTCGCATTTTATCTTTGTTCCGATTCTCACCAACCACCGGCTCTCTGCTACAGGGAGATAAATTGCTACTGATTCCTATCATCACTTAATTATTTCAATATATACAGGTTATTTTATCGAATCGTTCAATAATTAACAAGCAAAAATCCACTTCCTTTTTCTTCATAGAAAACAAAAGCGGATTGTAAGCGCTTTAATATTTATTGCTGTAAAATTAAATTTCCCGCAAATGTAATGTTTTGAATTGTAACGGGTAGACCGCCTGCTGGTGTACTCAGTAATACCTTGTCGCCCACATTTCGCAACAATAATTGTCTTCCAACCGGCGATAAAAATGAGATACATCCTGCATCCGGGTCTATTTGTTTAGGTAAACAAATAAAATAATCCTCAGAATCATTTTCCCCATCAAACATCACGGTTACCTTTGTTCCAATAAAAACCATTGGTATAGCTTCAGTAACTTCAGTTTTTAAGTAACTTTCAAGCTCATTGATATAAGAACTAAAAAAGTCTTCCTTCCTTTCCTTAAGTGGTGTGGAGGATAAATAGAGATTTTTTAATTCCTGAAAATTTGTATCGATAAACTGGAGCTGCTCGACAAAATAATCCTTATGGCTCATAGTAGATATCCTCCTTGCTAGAATCAAACACCTTGCAAAATTTCATTTCCACCTTCATTTTTTATTTCCCCTTCCCTATTTTAAGTATAAAAATGTAGACCTTCCTCAATGAGAAAGGTCTACGTCTACCATACATTTCCAATAATATCATATTCATTTCAACAAAACTAGATATCTCGTAATCTGATTATTCGACAAAACTCGGCCATTTGCGGTATACCATTTATCGTTCTACAGCTGAGCGATATACCGTTTTTGCCCTTTGCGGTATACCATTTATCGTTTCACAGCTGAGCGATATACCGTTTTTGCCCTTTGCGGTATACCATTTATCGTTTCACGGCTGAGCGATATACCGTTTTATACGTTTGCCATATACCATTTATCATTTTACGGAAACACCATAAAAAGCAGCTACCCGAGGATAGCTGCTTAATCTTATTTTACCTATGCAGTAACAAGTCTTATTTTATTGTTAGAAGGATCCTTAGTAACCATGACTCCGTCCTCTTCTTGGACATGTGCTCCGATTTGCTTTAGGTTTTCGACGGTTGTTTGTAATGCTTCTTCGTTTGGCAGTACAAGTGTGAACCACTTAATTCCTGCGCTATTTTCTGATGGTGCAGGTGCACCTACGCCATTCCATGTGTTAAGTCCAATGTGGTGGTGGTAGCCGCCTGTTGAAATGAATAATGCCATGCCTCCATAACGAGTGACAACATCAAAACCAAGACCTTTTGTATAGTATTCTTCGGTTTTTGCTAACTCAGATACATGCATGTGAATATGTCCCATTACAGTTCCCTCAGGAAGTCCGGTCCATTTTTCGCCATTCGCAGCTGCTAGCACGCCTTGGCCATCAAGTGGTTCTGTCACCATTTTTACTTCGCCATTTGACCATTCCCATTCTGTATCAGGACGGTCTGAGTAAATTTCAATTCCATTTCCATCCGGATCATCTAAATAGAGAGCTTCACTCACTGCGTGATCAGATGCGCCAATTGGTATATTATTTTGGACTAAATGATAAAGAACTTTTCCTAGATCAGCTCGTGTTGGTAAAAGCAGTGCGTAATGATAAAGCCCTGTTCGGCGTGGTTCTTTTGGTGTAATGTTTTCAGGCTGTTCAATTGATAACAATGGTGTTTTGCCATCCGCAGTTAAAAGCGCCTTTTTATCAGACTGCTCTAATACCTTAAATCCAATGACATTTTGATAAAATGTTAAGGAACGCTGTAAATCAGTTACCTTTAATTCTACAAGACCTACAAATGTATATGGTGGGCGTTGATATTTCATTTTCATGTGCCTCCTATTTTTCATTAGTAACTTACTTTATGTAAGTAATTATATTTTTGTAATTAAATTATGTCAAGTATGTTTATTATTTCTTACATGCGCTATAATATATTCATAGGGGTGAAGGAAATATGGATACAAAAGTAATTTGTCCTAAATTCGAAAAAGCTATGAATTTAATTGGGCAACGGTGGACAGGACTTGTCATTTACCAACTTCTATCCGGTCCACAGCGTTTTTGCACGATGGAATCTTCGATTGGAATCAGTGGGAGAGTACTTTCAGAAAGACTTAAAGACTTAGAAAATCAAGGTATCATAAAACGACACGTATACCCAGAAACCCCTGTACGTATTGAATATTCATTAACTGAAAAAGGGTTGGCCTTAAAACCTTTAATGGATGAAATCCAAAAATGGTCGCAGGACTGGATTAAAATAGAATCATAAACATCACAGTAAAGCAGATTGTTTCTAACGCAATCTGCTTTTAACTTTATTCAGCGGAATTAGGAACTTCTGCTGAATAAAGTTAAAGCCTCCGGCGGATGCCACGATTTTTCAAAGGAAATTTTTCGAGCAGTAAGATCAAAGACTAAAAACGCCACATCGTGTGGGCCTAAAAAAATCGGGCGCAAATACGCCAAGGCGCATTTGATTATTCATAAGCCTCAGGTCTTATTTGGAAATATATCGGTAGTGCGTTACATCATTTCGTTTCTTCCTTTACGATAGAAATAGAATAAATGATAAAGGCAGGTTAGAAAAATGAAGAAAATATTAATCATATTTTTCGTACTTATTGGGGCTTATTTATTGATAACAAATCTGTACCGAATTCCTGGGCTTCCTTTTGGGAACTCTGGAGATTCTGTCACGGTTACGGACAAAATTGATGAAATCCAAATTGATATATCATCGATTAGCACCACTGTCATCCCTGAAAACCGCAACGACGTGGAAGCCGAGCTAAAAGGAAAAGGCAAAGTTCATGTATCAAAAAGCGGAGACACGATAGAGGTTACCTATGAACGTGGCTTTTTCAACTTGGGCTGGTTCCCTTTCTTTGATAAAACGAAGCTAACTGTGTATATCCCAGAGGATTATGATCAAGATCTATCACTTAGAGTAGGTTCTGGTCATTTGGAATTTGACGGTGCTCCAATGGAGCTAAACAAGCTTTCTGCAGATATCCATTCCGGAAATATGAGATTAGAAAACCTTTCCGCTAAAAACTTTACACACAACGTTGCTTCTGGAAATTCTAATATCGAAAAGCTAACAACAAAAAGTGGGGAAATCGATGTTCGCTCTGGTAATGTGACAGTGGATGATTATGAGGGAAAACTAGAAGTTGACGTCCACTCTGGGCGTTTAAAAGCAACTATTTCAGAACTCGCAGATTCAATTGATGCAAGCGTAAAATCGGGTTTACTTGATATTGATTTACCAAAGGATGCTGACTTTACTCTAAAAGGTAAAGTAAATAGCGGATTCATCTCCAGCGATTTTTCACTAGATGACTCGAAAAAGGATAAAGGGACTATTGAAGGAAAACACGGCGCTGGTACTCATAATATAAATATTGAGGTCAATAGTGGAAAAGCTAGCATCCGATAAAGTGAAACTTCATTCAGCGGGGGTTTTTTTCATCCCCCGCTGAATGTTAGTTGAACCAATCGGGCAATTACTGGCAGTCGATCCCACACTTATACTTCTTCGCTTTCCCCAAAGTCTTGAAGTGGGGTCTTACTGCCAGTTATTGCGGGATAAGGTAAAAGCGCTCGTAATTGAGCGCTTTTACTGTTTATTACTGATAGGCTTGAATTCCTAACATTGTTTCTAAATCTACAATTTCATAGCCTTGTTTCTGTAATTCTTCTATGATGCTTGGCAATGCCTCATATGTATCGTATTCATCGGAATCCGTGTGCATGAGGATAATATCACCGTTCCGTATGTTTTTAACTACATTTGAATAAATCACATCTGTGCTTTTTTGCGCCCAATCGAGTGAATCAATTGACCAAAGGATTATTGAATAATTCTCTTCTTTCGCCACGTCAGCAACTAATTCATTCGTTGACCCATAAGGGGTCCTAATTAATGCCGGCTCTTTGCCAATGATCGATTCGATCACATCACCCGCCTGCACGATTTCATTCCGGATTTCCGCTTCCCCCAACAGATCCAGTTGAACATGGTGATAGCTATGGCTTAACACGAGATGCCCTTTTTCATAGGCCTCTTTTACAACCTCTGGGTGCATCTCTGCTTCACTTCCTAAAAAGAAGAAATTCCCCTTTACCCCGTATTGATTCAAAACCCCAATTACAGCAGATGTCACCGTACTATCTGGTCCATCATCAAAGGTTAAGGCCACCTGCTTTTTATTTGGGCCATTGATAAATACATTTTCCCTAGTTTTTGAGAATTCGATGATCTCATCACGCCATTTTTGCATGGACGTGACCGTCTTTTTTTCCAGGAATGGTGATTCTCCTTTAATTTCGAGAAGGTAATCGTTTTTCCATGAAGTATCTGCAGGAAATCTCGCTTCAGGAACGGTATCCTCCTTCGGCTCTATGCTGTGGTTCCCTTTAGCCACTCCCCCGACTTCCTTCACTTCCTTTGAAACGCAGGAAGATAACAAGCACACTGAACATATAATAAGAAATAGAATCACCTTCTGGTTCATGAAATCGCTCCCCCTTTTCTTCATTCTAAACACTGAAAATATGAATGGAAAGAGTTATTAACAATTTTAACAAAATTCTACTGACAAAATTTTCAATCTATTTTATTATTAACATAATAAACTAATTACCTAGGGGGTCTTATCATGAGTATTGCGCTCATTTCCGATATTCATGGAAATATGACAGCACTTGAAGCCGTACTAGAACATATCAAAGATCGTGGAATCAAGACGATTCTTTGTCTTGGAGACCTTGTAGGAAAAGGGCCAAACTCAGCTGCCGCCGTTGACCTGATTCGAGAGGTGTGTGAGGTTGCTCTTTTGGGGAATTGGGATGATTTTATTCAAAATGAACATCCTGATGAAGGGATCAAATGGCATCAAAAACAGCTTGGAGAAGAACGCCTTTCATATTTAGGAACACTTCCCTTTCATTATGATTTTTATATAAGTGGTAAATACATTCGGTTGTACCACGCCTCAGCAAAAAGTGTCCACCACCGTGTTGTCCCGATGGTTCATTCCAATGATGAAAAAAGAGCCATGTTCGATCTCTCCGAATGGATTACTCCTTTAGAGACAAAGACACCGGACGTAATCGGATTTGGAGATATTCATGCTGCCTTGATTGAGCCAATGGGTACAGAACAAACGCTTTTAAATGTTGGGAGTGTTGGCAACCCTCTCGATACAACACAAGCAACCTTTGCTATATTACACGGTAAGTATCAATCAAAAGAAGTCGCACCATTTTCAATCGAAATTGTTCGTATCCCATATGATGTTGAAAAAGAGTTAAGCATTGCCGCCGAAATGGGCTTGCCGTCCTTTGATCAATATGCAGCTGAGCTTCGTGAAGCGTATTACCGAGGGACATCGAAAAGGGAAAAATAACTAGTTCGTGAAACTTGCACAAGACAATTGAATACATGTAAAATAATAAAATAAACAAATATTTACATGAATAATTTTCAGTTTTAAAGGATATAATGTTTTTAATTTTTAAACCTCTATAAATATAAAACCCTGAGAGGAGAATTACCATGACCACCAATAACGAATCTAAAAAAGAGATCACGGTTAATTCAACTGTCCAGCTAAAAGGGATAGTAAAAGCAATATTTAATGATTCCATCCATGTGCAAATTGGAGGAAAAATCATTACGCTTCCCGCTTCAAATCTTTTAAAACAAAACAAAACACCATTGACCTAATACAGGAAAAGGAATACCACAGCTGGTATTCCTTTTTATTATAGGAAAGGATTATAAAATCGATTACCATCATGGAATGTTACGACCATGGAGATGATTAATATAGCAATAAATAAAAACACCGTTACATAATCTGCAACCTGAAATGAGCGTAAACTATACCAGGTTCGCTTTTTGTTTTTTCCGAATCCTCGTAGTTCCATTGCATTACTGATTGTTTCTATTTTGTCTAAGCTCGATAAGATCAAAGGGATAATAATGGAGGCCACATTTTTTATCCGCTTATGCAGCCTTTCATTTTTCGACATATCGATTCCTCTTGCTTGCTGAGAACGTGCGATGTTCCAAAAATCTCTTTGAATCTCTGGAATATAGCGCAATGCAAGTGCCACCGCATAAGAAACACGATAGCTAATCCCGATACGATTTAAGGATGCAGCAAATTCACTCGGATGTGTTGTCACAATAAATAATAACGCCGCTGGAATCACTGTAAAATACTTAAGTGTAATATTAAACTGATAAAACAGCTGTTCCAAAGTGAGATTGTATCTCCCAAATAATTCAAATACCACATGACTTGTCCCATAAATCTTGACTCCCTCTTGAGGGGAGAAAGCATAGATTGCAATATTATTAATTAGCAAGAAGAATAGGATAAACAGAAGCACAAACGAAATCTCTTTTAGCTTAACCTTAGAAACTTGAAAAATGATCAGGCTAATCGCAAATAAAAATAGAAGGATATGTGTGTCGTACGTTAACATCGCAGCAGTGGACCATAAAATAAAGCAAATCAGCTTTGTAGCACCTGTAAGGTGATGAACTGGTGACTTGCGCTCAATATAGGATAGCATCTCTACTGCCATGTTTTTCGCACCTGCCTATCATATTCAATAAAACGTTCAATGAATTCAAGTGGTTCCGCTATTCCTGCTCGTTTTGCTAATTCAAACAAGGATGTTTCCTTTAAGTTTGCTTGTTTAATAATTTCAGAATCTGTTAACACACTTGCAGCCGATTGATCGGCAATTTTCTCTCCACCAGCTATCACGATTGCACGTGGCGTATATTCGAGCATGAGATGCATATCATGTGTAATCATAATGATGGTAATCCCCTGTTTGTTTAATTCAACGAGAAACTCCATAATTTCTGTGTAATGACGGAGGTCTTGCCCAGCTGTCGGCTCGTCTAAAATAATGACTTCAGGCTCTAATATAAGAATAGATGCGATGGTCACTCGCTTCTTTTGTCCAAAGCTCAGCGCCGAAATCGGCCATTTTCTAAATGGATAAAGGCCACACACCTTAAGTGTTTTTTCAACCCGCTCCCTTATCTCATCTTCAGGTACACCACGGATCACAAGTCCAAGTGCTACTTCATCATAAATTAAATGCTTTGAAATCATATGGTTTGGGTTTTGCATAACCATCCCAATCCTCAAAGTTCGCTCCTTGATTGTATCATTCGTTATATCCTGACCTGAAAAAAGAATTTTCCCAGAGTTTGGCTTTTCAAATCCGCAAATGAGCTTGGAAAGGGTGGATTTCCCAGCGCCATTTTTTCCAACGATACTTACCAACTCGCCTTTTTTAATGGAAAATGATACATTCCGAATAGTTTCTCTTCCTTGATGATAGCTAAATGAAAGATGGTCCACCTCTAAGATAGGTGAAGTCTTCTCCCTCTTTTTAGGGATTGCCACCTTCTCAAACCATTCTTTTAATCTATCTTTACAGGCATTCACATCAAAGGAAGAAAGATAGGCTGGGTTCATTTCCTCCGTTATCTTGCAGCCTGCATACTTTGCTGCTTTAACATACAATGGTTCTCGTAAATGCCGTTCCTCTAATATAGGTTTGGACAAAAGCTCATCGGGTTTCATATCACCGACAATTCTACCTTCATCCACGACAATTATTCGGTCTACATGGCGATATAGAACATCCTCTAAGCGATGTTCGATAATAACCACGGTTGTATTCGTCTCTTTTTGAATCCGATCGATTAGGTCAATTGCATACTGTCCTGTTGCGGGATCAAGATTTGCTAGTGGTTCGTCAAAAAGAAGGATATCTACTTTATCGACCATTACTCCTGCAAGAGAGACCCTTTGCTTTTGTCCACCAGATAACTGGTGAAGGGATGACTGTAGATGCTCCTCCATATCCACCATTTTCGATACTTCCTCAACCGTTTCAATCATACTCTTCTGAGGCAAACAATCATTTTCTAAAGCAAAGGCAATGTCTTCTCCTACCGAAAGACCAATAAATTGTCCATCCGGATCCTGCAATACGGTTCTTACCATTTTAGAAATTGTAAAAATATCTAGGTCCTTCGCTTCTTTCCCCTTAATTCTAAGACTACCTTGAATATTTCCTTTATAGGAAAAGGGAACCAGCCCATTCATGCAATTTCCAATCGTGCTTTTCCCTGATCCTGAAGGCCCTACAATTAATACCTTTTCACCCTCGTATATTTTAAGAGTAATATCCTGAAGAGTAGGCTCTGCTTGGCTCCGATATGTAAAGCTATAATTTAAAAATTCGATAACAGGTTTTTTCATTTTACTACTCTCCCAGCAAACCATATACTTCTTTTCTAACCAACTATTTTATACATCCTTCGTTAAACTTCCGCTTTGGCTTCTTGTTTTTGCATAAGCCACTAATAAAATAGTACCAATGATTGCTACAGTAACCATGTTTGCAATTCCTGCTACAATACCTTGAACATACACCTTATTTGCTGGTTCAGCATAAATCCAAACATCCAATGTCGGTGCAACAACAAACCAACCAATTGCTTGAGCGACTATTTGAACAATATTGAATGTCACAATCTTTTTCGCATTGATAATTCCCGATTCAATATCAATTTTATTTTTTGCGAGCCCAAATATAAATCCTACTAGCATTGAGACAACGACCCAGCTCCACCAAACAGAACCCCAAGTAATAGCATCGTTTAATGTATGGCCAATCAATCCAATTAAGGCACCTGCTACTGGACCAAACACAACAGCCATTAATGCCAAGAATGCATATGAAGTTTGAATTGTGGTATTAGGAATCGGTGTTGGAACTGCCGCGAATTTTGCCAAGATCACAAATACAGCAGCCCCAATTCCAATCGCAACAATGGTTTTAACAGATAAACTTTTCATAAATTTCATGCCCCCTAATTATTTTTTCAATTTAAACAATGATTAATTAAAAATGACTTTTGGTACCTTGCGAACATAAATTTTCCAGTTCGTGCCCGTCTCAATATGATAAGCCTTAGCAAAAGAACCTTGGTTGATGGCTACCCCAATTTTATCAAGAGAATTAATAAACAATAACGGTTCACCTAGATGACTATCTGCAAATGAACGACCATATGTCATAATATTTTTATATACTTGGCGAGTTTCGTTTTCGATGGTCACTTCAAAATGGTCTCCATACTCCACTTTCAGTTGTATGAAAGTCTCGCGCTCAATATTCGTCCAGAGATTGCCAAAACGGATATCGAGAATATCAATCGTACCTAAGACACTATCCTTTTGAACCGTTGCCTCTGTTATCTGTAACTCAACAAGAGAATCAAGCGGTACACTAGGTCCAACCTCTTCGTATGAAATCACACCCGATGCAAGTCTTGCCCCTGTGTAGGCATATACATCCCTCCCATGAAACGTATAGGATTCACCTGAAAAAGGTAAACGATTTATGCTTTCATCAATGATCCTCACTTCTTTGATTCCTAATTTATTCTGAATATGTGTGAGAGTGCCATTATCTGGCGTCACAATATATTGGTTTGTTTCTGTCTTTACAACAATACTACGTCGATCAGAGCCAACACCCGGGTCAACAACTGATACAAAAACAGTGCCTTCTGGCCAATAGGTTATGGTTTGATATAAGCGATAAGAGCCTTCCCAAATATTATATTGCGGAATGTCATGTGTTAGGTCAAAAATTCGAAGTGATGGGTCTACCGAAATTGCTACACCATACATTGCACTAACAGCACCATCACTTAATCCAAAGTCTGTTTGTAATACTAGATGATTTGTCACAATAAATTCCTCCAATTTTTTGTAATTTAACGGGTAAACCCGTTTTTTGCATATAAAAAAACCACGTCATTATCTAATACGATAAGGACGTGGTTTATCTCACGTGGTACCACCTTAATTCACCGTTTGCTCACACAAACAGTCTCAACAAGTACGAGGGTCTAGATAGCCCGTATACTGTGGTATTGATAACGAGTACCAAATCTCGTCGGAACCTACTCATAACCATGTTACTTTCAGCACGAAACTCAGAGGCCATTGTTCAGATTCGTATTTTTGCTTCTTTTCAGCTACCGAAGCTCTCTGTGTAAAATAGCTAAACCCTACTTTTTCTCTTCATCGTCTTTACTTAAGGAAATAATAATTATTAAGTTTTTTAATATTGATGATTATTATATAGGAATCAATTTTTAAATACAAGCTAAATTTTCAAAAAATTTTTATATTTCTCTTAGCGCTTGCTGTATATCCGCCTTCAAGTCCTCAATATGCTCTAACCCTACAGAATAGCGGACAAAATTCGCAGGGATTCCTGCTGTCTTCATCTGTTCTTCATTCATAGACCCTTCCCACATCGCCGCGGTATGAACAACTAATGAATCTATTCCGCCTAGGCTCACTGCATTTGTTGAAAGCTGCAAGGCCGATACAAATCTTTGTGTTGCCGCATAGTCTCCCTTTATCGCAAACGCAATCACAGCCCCGAAGCCCTTCATTTGTTTTTTTGCGAGCTCGTGCTGAGGATGACTCGAAAGACCTGGATAATGCACTTTTTCAATTTGAGGTTGTTCCTCTAAAAATTCAGCTAAAGCTAATGCGTTCGAATTGATGCGTTCCATCCTTAATGGAAGCGTCCTTAGACCCCTTAACAATAACCACGCATCCATCGGTGACAGAACTGAACCTATAGATGTATGTGTGTCCCAAATCTTTTCTGCAAGTTCAAAGCTTGTACAAATGACACCAGCTGTTATATCGTGATGTCCACCAAGGTACTTTGTTGCGCTATGTACGACGACATCAACACCGACATCATGTGGTCGTTGATTAAGTGGTGAAGCAAATGTGTTGTCTGCTACCACAATAATCTCATGCTTCTTTGCTAATTTTACAACTGCCTCAAGGTCGGTTATAACCATAGTTGGATTCGCTGGGGTTTCAAGCATAATCAGCTTTGTATTTGGTCGAATTGCCTCTTCAAATGCCGAAATATCAGCCTGCTCCACTACTGTTACATCAACACCGAAGCGTGGAAGCATTTCATCCATGATTTTCGCCGTACTCATATAGTGTCTTGTTTGTGCAATGACATGGTCCCCAGAAGAAACTAATGCTAGGATTGTTGATGAAATAGCTCCCATACCTGACCCTGTTACTAGTGCTGTTTCAGTCCCTTCTAGATCTGCCATTATTTTATTTACTCGCTCATGAAGTGGATTTCCATAACGAGTATAGTAGCTAGGGTGAAGAGGTGTCCCGGCCATTTCAGCAAAGTCAGCTGAATCCTCTGCTCTAAAGGTGGATGAATAATAAATAGCTGGTGAAACGCTCTTCTCCTTCTTTGCCCATTCGTGATCGCCATGTAAGACAAGTGTTTCATTATTAATGATTTGTGGTTTTTTAGTATTCATCTTATATTTAATGACTCCTTCATTTTTATATAATTCTATATTTTTAGTATTTTAATTTCAATGAATATCCCTTTTTAGTGAAAAAGCGTCTACCCCTATCCTGAGGGTAGACGCTGCTTGAAAAGTTTTGTATATAGGAAAAAAATCGATACAACTTACTAAACATGACATTTTTGTAAGCCTCACCGACCTTTTGTCAACTATAAAATTGGGGATAAAAGTCTAGAAATCGATTCCTTGAACTTTATGTAAGCTCCTCTTTTTTCGTATTCTTCATATGTTAATAGTTTGGATAGCTTGATATCCTCTTTGAAAATATTTGTTAGTTCTTTTGAGACATTCCCATCATATAAAAATGCATTCACTTCAAAATTAAGTCGGAAACTCCTTACATCAATATTTGCTGTACCGACTGATGAAATTTCCTCGTCGACCACAAGTGTTTTGGAATGGATAAAGCCATTACTGTAAATATAGACCTTCGCTCCAACAGGAAGCAATTCTCCAATATGTGAAAGTGTCGCCCAGTAGACGAATGGATGATCCGGTTTATCCGGAATCATGATCTTCACTTCCACTCCAGAAAGACATGCTACACGTAACGCGTCAAGTAAACTTTTATCGGGAATAAAATAAGGCGTCTGCATATAAATCGATTTTTTTGCCGAGTAAATCATTTTGATATACGCATTCTTAATTTCCTCAAATTCTGAGTCAGGGCCACTTGACACAATTTGAATTCCAACATTGCCAAGTCTGTCATTTTCAATTGGAAATAGCTCTGGATCATACATAATATCAAAATCACGTGACGCTTGATTCCAATCTAAAATAAAACGAACCTGCAACGTATCTACAGCTGTACCCCGTATGCGCAAATGAGTATCTCGCCAATATCCAAACCTCGAATTCAAGCCGAGGTACTCATCCCCCACATTAAAGCCACCTACATATCCAACCTTTCCATCGATAATGACTAATTTGCGATGGTTTCGGAAGTTCATCCGCAAATTGATAAACCTTAGTTTCGAAGGAAAAAAAACCTCAACCAAGCCACCCGCTTCACGGAATTCTTTGAAAAACCGTTTCGTTAATGTTCTAGAACCTAACTCATCATAAAGCACCCGGACCCTAACGCCTTCTTTTACCTTCCTTGTTAAATGGGACATTAATTTACGACCTAGGTTATCATTTTTAATAATATAGTATTGCAAGTGAATAGATTCCTTTGCTGCTTCAATGTCTAGAAATAAGCGTCTATATTTCTCCTGCCCATCTGTAAAAACTTCAACTGCATTATTTCTCGTAAACAAGGAATGGGCATTCATAAGGTTCATATATATGAGATCTTGATTATCCTGTGTGATCCGATTGCTAAAGAGGAATTTTTGTGTTCTTAGTAGCTCCTTTTGCTTATCTAAAACTTCTTCAATCCCGCTCTTTTTTAAATCATCCCATTGAAAAAGATGGTCGCGAGTTAAATTTCGGCCTAATAGCATATACAATATAAACCCAGCTACAGGAATAAAGAAAAGGACTAGCAACCAAGCCCAAGTCGAACTAGCATCTCTTCGTTCACGAAAGATGACAACCACGGCAAATACAATGTTTAAGACCATAACCAACCCTAATAATAACGAAGTAATATTTACCATAATTCCCCTCTCTCACCCGATTCTTTCTACATAACAATATACTATATTTCAGAATGTTTATAAAACGATTAGCTACATACACGATTATCTGAGCTCAGCTGAATCCTCTTATGGTTTTTATGTAAGTTCTATAAATTTTATTTTGATTCTATGGTTTTTAGCATAATAAAATCTTTTTAGAGTAAGAAACCCGGCTGTTTCGAATAGCCAGGTTCTTACCTAATGAATATTTTTATCTACATACCGACCATAGTCCGGGATTGCAATTTGATCAAAGTCCCTTACCAATCTAGTTAAGGATTCCTCTAACAGTTCACCCGTTATCGGCAAACCATGCCCCGTAACAGCGACACTTGGCTTAAGCGCCGCCAATGTTTCAACGGACTTTTTCGCGGCCTGCCAATCAGTTGTTAAATACCTTGGTGGGCCACTGATTTCCAGTTCCTGCGTCATCACCTTATATAGATACTCTTGCTTAACAGTCACAAACGCATCCCCAACGATAAGAGCACGATCCGTTTCACGGAAAAAGGATACATGCCCGGGCGCATGTCCCGGTGTATGGAGCCAACGGAATTCTGGTAAATGTGGAACTGTACCGTCTGCTGGCAGCTTTTCCACATGGCTTCCTAGCTGAATGGGCTCATTTGGAAAAAGTGGCGACATTTTCGCAACCATTCCCCCTTCTACTGTCGAGTCAGGTTCAGGATAGCTTTTTTGCCCAGTTAAAAATGGGATTTCCTGCTCATGTGCATAGACAGGTACATCCCAACGGTCAATTAATTCAATAATTGCACCAACATGATCAAAATGGCCATGCGTTAACAAAATAGCCTTCGGGCAACTTCCCTTTCCAAAGCGTTCCTCACAAACAGTAATTATTTCTTCTGCAGAGCCTGGCATTCCTGCGTCTACAATAACAAATTCGGATGAACCAGGATTGCCAACCAACACAAAATTTACGATTTGGATGGTGTGAAAATAAAGAGCTGGCAGCACCTGCATCCCAATTCCACTGCCAATAGAAGTCGCAGGAATAAATTTATAATCACTTCCATATTGCATGTCTTTCTCCATATAGATCCTCCTAGCACTTTTTACATATTGATAGTGTTTCACAGGACCTAATATTTATTTATAGAGGAGGATTACCCATTATTCACCTAGGTTTGACAACCACTGTTTCAGTTTATTTTTTGGATAGTAAATATTTCCGTTTACTACGATATGCGGGATATCTGGATGCTCCTTTATTAATTCCTTTGCATCCTCTTTGGAAAGCCCAATATGATAATGAATGTCCTTTTCTTTTATAAGCTCATATAAATCCTCTTCATCTAGTTTATCCATGACACTCTTCGCTTCAGGATTTTTAAAATTTTTCAAACCATCTCCAATGAAATATCCAGCAACAGCAATTCCAATACCTATAAACAAACCCATTTTTCCACCCACTTCGTTGAAATTTATTGAACACCGAATCCATCTCTCTATTAGATATGTACGTTTAATTTTTTATAAAGTTTCAGATATACAAAAAGAACCGGCGCTCACCGGTTCCTTCAGTTATGTTTTTTTACTCGTTTTGGATAATGAAAAATCATCCGTAGAATCGTGTAAAATAACAAAATAAATACAATTGTATTCACAATCCAATTGGTGCCAATCAATAAATTAGCAACAGCACTAATGATAATAGGTTTTGTTAACGCAAACGCGCACATTTTCCAGAGAAATTGAAATTTCAGTTGGTGGTGAGTAAACTTACTGACTCCCACCCCTAAACCCGCTAGTACAGATATCACTAAGATTCCTAAAAATAGCATTAAAAATGGGTAAAAAAGAAGGACCTGGATGATATAAATATTTTGAGGGATATTGCTCTCCTTATAAGAGTCATCCAATAGTAAATTAATTTCAATCGGAAGTGCGACGATAAACAATAATAACAGCAGAAAAAGAATCGTATTTCTCATTTCTAGCTTATTTAGCCGCTTCATCGCTTCCTTATTCGGTAATCGCAAACTATCCATAAATGTCGACATGAGTTTCACATAAAGCCACTCGCTTCGTTTAAAAATGGTTCAAAATATAAAGATACCTTTTTCGTAAAAAAAGGTATCCGTCGAAATTACTTATAAAATTCGTCAGGAATATTGCCGAATTTGCGGTTGTGATAAAGTAGTGGCGGCTTACTGTTGTTTTCAATCTCAACCACTTCACCAATTAAAATTGTATGGTCACCTGCTTCAACCGTCTTAAAGGTTTTGCAGTGTAAAACTCCTGCAGTTTCCTTCAAGATTGGAAGATTGTTACTAGACATCTCCCATTCACAATTCGCAAATCGATCTGTTCCCTTGCTTGCAAAAAGGGCACAAATATCCCCTTGGTCACCAGCTAGTACATGTACCGCAAATTTATCTGTTTTTGTAAAAATATCGTAAGTTGATACTCTTTTATCAATAGACCATAAAATCAATAATGGATCCAATGAAACAGAGGCAAATGAGTTTACCGTAAGACCAAGTGGAACTCCATTTTCGTCAGTCGTTGTAACAACCGTTACACCCGTCGGATAGTTCCCCATGACGTCTTTAAAAGTCTGTACTTTTGTTTGATTATCCAATATTCACACACCTTTCTACACGATGAAAACCTTACTGCTATTTTGAAATTTTTTTCAATTTTAGCTTAAATTATATGATTATTTTAACTATATCATGATTGCTTTAACAATTCTAATCGTACGACTTGCTTTTAACACCTATAGATATTCTCTTGGCGGATCCATTTCGTAGCAACCCATTTTTCACCCTCAGATACCGGAATACTTGAGTGCAGTGACATACGGTCTACCTCGCCTTTGCTATTCCCATACTGAAAATACACGGCTGACCCTTTCTTCGGAACAATCGAAACGCCCGCTTTCGGAAAAACAGTTTCTCCCCCAGCAGGTACATCATTTAAATAGATAAGGAACGTACCGACCCGCTGACCACCTTTTTCAAAGTCTACTTTACTAGGTGGAAAATAATCAAAATGGCTTTTATATTCCTCGCCAATGCCATAATTCAATACCTGGAGGTCTTCCCCATTTTCAACAGGAAACTCTGTTAATTCTGAGATTCTCATTTCTATCTTTTTGATAAACTCATTTTCTCTTAAATAAAAAGACATTCCTTTACTTGTTCGACCGGTTGCTGCTTTTTCTTCACCAGTTTTCGGGTCAATGACCGTTGAAGGCTTAAGACGGTTTCGTGACAATTCAATCAACTGATCGCATTCCTCATAACTTAAGAAATTATCTAAATGCATGATAAACGGTTTCTCTACCTTTGATAAAACCTTTATTTCTCGTTCACTTGTTCGTAAGATACTTCCCTTCTTCGCAATTTCGGGCTGTTCATATTCATATGGAGCTTGTACACTTGGTGTGTCTATCGGTTTATTTCCAACAATTCGAAACAGAGTTGTATAAGAGAGTCTAGGGTCATAGCCTTTTCGAATCATTGCATCTACAATTGCCTCAGGGTTCACGCCACTGTTTAGAGTTTTAATAATCCAATCCATAAGTGCAGCTGGAATTTGCTTCACTTTCTCCATTTCTCCCTCTCCTTTTGGGACGGGTACCTGTCCCTCTGTCCCGAGCCCTTATTTTCTAGAAAGTAATCCCTTACATAACATTGTAATATATTCAAGTAAAATTGTGGAAGCAATTACTATTTTCCAGGGATTGCCCTTTTGGGAATTGCCATGTTTTGGACAAAAATAAAAGTAACCACGGATTGCAGTTACTTAATAGGGTTTGGTGTTCTTTATGTATGTGGCTTTAGATTCCGAAAAAGTCTCTTGCTAAGTCAACAGATGCAAGCTCATCATCAGGTACTTCGTTCTCGTGATAAATAGCATCTACTGGGCAAACTGATACGCAGGCACCACAGTCAATGCAAATATCTGGATTAATGTAATACTGATTATCGCCTGGCTCAATACACTCGACAGGACACACCTCTACACATTCTGCTGCTTTCTCCGCCCCGCATGGAGACGTAATTACATATGCCACCTTTTTCCCCCCTAATTTGATAGCCTCCTAGTTGACTAGAAGTCTTCCATATTTACTACACCCTATGTTGCCTGATTGGGATGTATTCCGGATATTGGGAATTAGTTTGAGAGGGATGGGAGGCTTGTTGGCATTCGGGCATAATTTTTCTTGTAGTGTTTGGAACAGGCTTGCTTTCTGACAAAAACTACTCGTTTTACTTCTTGATCTGTCCGAATCAGCACTTCATTGGGACTCACCACGGCTGCTTTCCACCTTGTTCTGTCAGAATCAACACTTCATTCCGACTCAACCTACACACTTTACTGCTTGCTTTGTCCGAATCAACACATCATTCCGACACAACCATACCGCTATCTTGCTTGTTCTGTCAGAATCAACAATTCATTCCGACTCAACCTACTCACTTTACTGCCTGCTCTG
>NZ_JBALOP010000018.1:51884-52960 GCF_036962685.1 Bacillus sp. JJ1566
GCCTGCTCTGTCCGAATCAGAGCTTTATTCGGACAATCACCTGCGGGATTCCTTTAGTCCTGTCCCAATACACAAAAAAAGGGGCAAGACCCATAGGATCTCACCCCATTAACTTTATTCACTCTTTTGCCCTGTATACACATGTATCGCATCTCTCAAAAACTCTGCGGTTCCTGGCTGTTCTTTGTCGTAATACGCTGTGAATCTCTCGTCGTCAACATACATTTGCGCTAACCCCGCATGTGCCTCTTTATTATAACTTGGCCAGTAAAACATGAGCCACTGCTTGTGCATTTCAGCTGCTTTTTGTGCTAACTCGCCTGCTGGGTCACCTGTCTTCATCGCTTCCCGTAAGGTATCCTTCAAATCTTCACCAAGACGTGTCACCGCATCATGGTCCTCTTTTGACATGTTCATAAATTTCTCATTTGATTGTTTGACTGTTTCCTCGCCATATTTTTCACGGATTTCTTTTCCGTATTTTTTCTCATTTTCTTCAATGGCTTGCTTTTTAAAGCCTTCAAATTTTTCTTGGTCGGACATGGTTATTCTCCCTTCTTTTTGCGCAATGGTTTTTTCGACATTGGCAATTAATCGATCTATTTGTTTCCGTTTATCAAGGAGCTGCTCCCGATGTTCTTTTAATGCTATAGATTCATCAAAGGCAGGATTTGTCATGATTTGTTTAATATCAGTTAGATTGACTCCGAGCTCACGGTAAAAAAGGATTTGCTGGAGACGATTGACTTCGTCTTGGCCATAGATTCGATATCCTGATGAATTGATTCTTGCCGGCTTAAGAATCTCAATTTCATCGTAATATCGAAGCGTTCTAGTGCTTACCCCTGCTAGTTTCGCTAACTTTTGAACCGTGTATTCCATCTCATCACCCCCTGATATTTTTACTTTACACCTTAACGTAACGTCAAGGTCAACACATGATCCAAAATTTTTTAATCAAATGCACCTTGGCGTATTTGTCCCAGATTTTTTTGGCCCACACGAGGTGGGTCACAAAGACGTTGCCACAGGATGTGGAGCCTTTGGTCTTTGATCCTAAGCGAGATACAGTGAAA
>NZ_JBALOP010000018.1:53084-81054 GCF_036962685.1 Bacillus sp. JJ1566
ATGCTGAAAAGTTTCCATTGAAAATCACATGTCTCCGCCGGAGGCTTTAACTTTTATATAGACGGGGTTCAAGCCCCGATTAGATAAAGTTAAAAAAGCCCTACAAGATATGTATAACCTTGTAGGGCGTAATTGATTAGTTTTCTTGAATGTTTTTCCGGTCTTTCTTAAACATTTTTGATAAAATTTCATAAACAATTGGAACGACTAGAAGTGTTAATAAAGTCGAACTTGCTAGTCCACCGATTACGGTAATACCAAGCCCTTTCGAAATTAAGCCACCTCCACCTTCACCTAGTACTAAAGGAATTAACGCACCAATTGTCGCAATTGCCGTCATTAGGATTGGACGTAAACGTGTTGACCCCGCTTCAAGAACGGCTTCACGCATTGTCAGACCATCCCGTTCCATATGAATGATACGGTCTACAAGAACAATCGCGTTCGTTACGACGATACCGATCAACATTAAGAGACCCATCATAACTGAGACGGAAATGGTTTCGCCTGCAATCAACAATCCAACAAACGAACCAATGATTGCGAATGGAAGGGAGAACAGAATCGCAAATGGTGCAACCCCTTCACCAAATGTTACAACAAGAATAAAGTAAACAATTGCAATCGCAGCAAGCATTGCAAGACCAAGCTGAGTAAAGGTTTCAACCATATCTGCTTGAACACCAGCTACCCCAAGTGTTACACCTTTTGGAAGGTCAAGTTCGTCAATTTCTTTTCCAACCTTTGATGTTACCTTTGAAATATCGTCGCCGATTATGTTTCCTGAAACGGAAGCATAGTATTCACCCTTACTACGAGCAAGTGTATTTAAGGTTGTTCCTTCTTTCACCGTTACCAAATCAGAAAGTGGCATTGTTGTACCCATTGCTGTTGGCACTTGAGTCGCCAGAAGGTCATCGATTGATTTAGGTGCAGCTACTTTTTCCTGCTGAACGACAACCTCTAATGTATTCCCATCTTTTTCAACAGTTGTTAAAACTTCTTGTGAACGATTAGGGTTTAACATCATGACAATTTGGCCTGTTGTAAGTCCATATTGCAATAGTTCATCCTGCTCGACATTAAATGTGTATTCGATATACGCATCCTCGGTACTTGAAGAAACATCCTTCAGGCTGTCTGCATCCTTCATGACATTTTCAACCTGTTCAACTGCGTCATATAGTTTATTTAAATCTTCACTATACAATGTATAACTTACTTCACTTGAATTCATAGACATAGACGTGAAGTTCTGGCTCTTCCACTCACCGGATTGGCCAATATTGAACATATATTCCTCAATTTCTTCACGGACCTCTGGGAAGTTCTCCATTTCTGGGTCAAAAATGAGGTACATCAGTGCACCGTCACCTCCGCCTCCCATCATCGCAGCCATCGGATCTCCACTTTCAGTTACCGAAACTTGAAGAATATCAATATCATCCCGTTTTAAAAGTTCGTCTTCAACGACAGCTACATTATCAAGTGTTTCATCCATTAACTCACCAGTACCTGGAGTGTAGGTTAAATACATAACCTTTTCCTCTTCACTACCCATAAAACTAAAACCGATGAGCGGTGTTAATGCTAAACTACCTGCTAATAGTAAAACAGAAAGCACAGACACAATGATTTTATGGTTCAATGACCAATTTAAAATACCTTTATACCAGTTCGCAAGCTTTCCTGCTTCTTTATGCTTCGCCTCTGTTTTTTCAATATAAAGCTGCTTTTTAAATAAGGTATGGGATAAAGCAGGTACAATTGTGATTGCCACTAGTAAGGAAGCACCTAATGCGAAAGTCATTGTTAATGCGAATGGCATGAACAATTCTCCAACCATTCCTCCTACAAAAATAAGTGGTGCAAATACTGCAACCGTAACTAATGTAGATGATAGGATTGGTTTGAACATTTCAATCGTTGCTTCACGAATTAACGCACGACCATTTAATTTCTCTTCTTTTAAATGGAGTCGTCGATAAATGTTTTCTACAACTACAATGGAGTCATCAATAACCCGTCCGATTGCGACGGTAACAGCTCCAAGCGTCATTAAGTTTAACGTAATATCCATCCATTTTAATAGCAATAATGCCATAAAAATGGAGACAGGAATTGAGATAATTGAAATAATTGTTGATCTAAAATTACGTAGGAAAAGTAAAATGATTAATACCGCAATTAATCCACCAAATAGTGCTTTTTCCACCATTGTTGAAACAGATCGTTCAATTGGCTCACCTTGGTCAAGCGATACATCGATAGTAAGTCCTTCAATTCTTTCTTGCTCATCCTTGACAAGGTCTTTTACTTTATTAACAACATCCACTGTGTTTGCTTGCTGCTCTTTTACAATTTGAATGGCAATTGCGTCTTTTCCGTTCGTACGAGATACAGATTGAACACGTCCAACCTCTTGAATTGTTGCAATTTTACCAAGCTTCACAAATGGTACAGGATTGTCTTCAGAAGGCGTAACAGGAATTAACATTTCCTTCAATTCAGCCGCCGTCATGAACTTTCCGTCAACCGCAACAGCTTGTTCACCTTCTTCAAATTCAAAAAGACCTAATGATACAGCCATGTCACTAGCTTGAATCATTTGCTTAACTGTATCTTCTGTTAAGTCATACTTAGCCATTTCTTCTTTATTATAGGTAAGTTGTACTTCCTCAATATGCTGGCCCGTGATCGTTGCAGAACCAACCCCATCAAGCTTTTCAATTTTCGGAAGTAAAACATCTTCAACTGTTGACGTTAATTCAACAATATCTTCTGTTGAACTACTAACACTAAGTGCCACGACAGGCATCATATTCATGCTAATTGCAGTAATAACAGGCTTTTGTGCATTTTCCGGTAATTTTACTGCATCTAACGTAGACTGCAGGGCACGCTTAGCCTCGTCCATATCCTCACCATAGTTATATTCAACCTGAATATTGGCCATGTTTGAATAGGAATTCGAATAGACAGATTTAACTCCCTCAAGTCCCTCAACCGCCTTTTCAATTGGCATGGAGACATCTTCCATCACCTGTTCAGGAGTTGCTCCAGGATATACATCCATGACCATTAGGAAAGGAATGGATATATCCGGAATCGTTTCTGTTTTCATTTGTGTACCTGAATAAATCCCAGATACCGTTATAATAATTGTTAATAACCAAACCGCGAGTTTGTTTTTTAATACAAAATTGGCTATACCTCTCACACTTACACCTACCCTAGATTGACTTATTTAACCCATTTATTTATAATAATGACCATTCAGTCATTTGTCAATGATAGTCAACGGGAGCGAAACTAAAAATGGTAAAAAAACAACTCATCATGGAAAAAGCATTAGAGCTATTCGCAAAGCAGGGATTTGAGGCAACTTCCGTTCAACAAATAACCGATCAATGTGGAATTTCAAAGGGTGCTTTCTATCTTTCATTTAAATCGAAAGATGAACTAATTATTGCCTTAATTGACCAATTTATGGAACAAGTTTTCACAGACATTGACCATGTAGTCAGAGAACAAAAGGATGAAAAAAATCTTCTATTTGAATATTACTATGTTAGCTTTCAATCGTTTAAACAGCATACAGACTTTGCAAACATCCTAATGAAGGAGTACACACAGTCCCTGAACGAAAAGCTTATCCTTAAAATGCACAACTTTGACAAGCTTATTAATTCCACGATTCTTTTGCTAATTGACCGCATCTATGGGAAAAAAGTAAAGGATACTAAGTACGATTTACTATATTGCATTAAAGGCTTAACAAGAATGTATTCAGAGCTATTTTTGCATCAGAAGATTCCATTGAATATGGAGCTCCTGTGCCAGTCCCTTGTGGAAAAAACGGATCTTTTAGCAAATGGGATGACCCTTCCTTTTCTAAAAAAAGAGCATACAGAAGTATCAGTATTTCAAATGCTGGGTGACGTAACAAATGACCAATTGATTTTGATGATCGAGGAGAAAGTAAAAGAAATGGATGATTCCATTGAAAAGGAGTCATTATTGCTTTTACGAGAACAAGTTCTTGACCAAACACATAGCCCGGCTATTATTAAAGGTCTCCTAGAAAATATCCGGATCCATCCACATTGTAAATGGGTTGCATATTTATTAGGTCGATATTTCGACCTTTAGAGACTGTTGCACATTTCCCATCTGTGTTTTTTCCTTCGTCAACTGTCCCATGGTAAACTGTTACTAAAGGAGATGGGGAGAATGGAAAAGCACCCTTACATTGATCAATTGTTTATTGGGAAGCCCAAAACAATGGGTGACCCGAATGCGAAAAAACTCATGGAAAAAGAATGGACTAGTGGGATTTTTAAAGAGCCAATTCAAACACCGCTTTGGCTTGGCAAGGAAAATTTAGATGGAGACGGCCAAGCAGATTTAAAAAATCATGGTGGACCTGAAAAAGCAGTACTTGCCTATGCAGCAACACATTATGAAAAGTGGCACAGTGAATATCAGAATGACCGAATCCAGGCAGGAGCAATGGGAGAGAATTTCTCTGTAGTAGGGCTGGATGAAATCAATGTGTGCATTGGGGATATATATGAGGTCGGCGAAGCGGTTGTTCAAGTATCTCAACCTCGTCAGCCGTGCTGGAAACCTGCCCGACGTTTTAGAATTCTAGACTTTGCATTGCGAATTCAAAAAAGCGGACGAACTGGATGGTACTTCCGCGTTGTTAAAGAAGGCACAGTAAAAGAGAACGATACCATTAAGTTGATCGAACGTCCTTATCCAGAATGGACAATCGCCCGCTGCAATGAAATCATGCATGAAAAGAAAGATGATATGGAGGCAACCGCAGAACTAGCTGCGTGTGAACACCTTGCACCAAACTGGAAAGAAACTCTTGCAAAACGTCTCAAAGGCGAATCCAAATCAATCGATAGCAGAGTGTATGGGCCAAACAAGTAGGTTGGATGGACAAATAAATTTCAAGTGAAATTGTGATGAAGGACAATTCAGAGTAACATCACAGCCGAAATGTCCTTCATAATCCCAATGAAGAACTTTTCAGACCAGAATTACATACAAATGTCCTTCATATTGGTTCAAACCTAGAAAAACAAATATATATTATAATTTTACAAGATTAATTTTAGAAAGCTCCTTAACACTTGAGACACCAGCTAAGGCGATGGAAACCTTTGTATCTTGAATAAAGTTGCCAATTACCTTCTCTACCCCCTGCTGCCCTGAAGCTGCAAGCCCGTAAACATATGGTCGACCAATAAGAACTGCATCCGCTCCCAATGCAAGTGCCTTAACAATATCGGAACCGCGCCGTATTCCACTATCAAATAAGACAGGAATTTCACCCTTTACCTCTTCCAAAACAAGTGGCAATGCATCAACCGCCGCAATCACTCCATCAAGCTGTCTGCCTCCATGGTTGGAAACAATAATTCCATCCACGCCATATTCTACCGCAATTTTGGCATCTTCCGGACTAAGGATTCCCTTGATTAAAATAGGCAACGAAGTCCGCTCCTTTAACTCGGCAACATGATTCCAGTTAAGTGAAGGATGGTGAATATTATCTAAGATTCCTTGAATAATAGAATCTGAATCTTGACTATCTAGGGAAGATAAGAATACCGGATCTTGTTCATAATTCGCTTTCCCTACACCAAGCTTTAATGGTGAAAACGATTCTTCATATCTTCTTCTCTCCAGCCCATCATAACCGTATCAACAGTGAGAACAATTGCTTCGTAACCCGCTTCCTCCGCACGTTTTACCATATTAAAGGAAACCTCTTTGTTGTTCGACCAATAAAGTTGAAACCACTTCGAGCTATTACCAGAAACCTTCTCTACCTCTTCAATTGAGTAGCTTGAAACAGTACTTTGGACAAAAGGTACGTGACAAGCAGCGGCTGCTTTTGATACAGCTAAATCGGCCTCTTCATGCGCTAGTTTTAGCATTCCAACTGGAGCAAGTAAAAAAGGATAAGGGTATATTTTTCCGAACAAGGTGACGCTAGTATCCACATTTGATACATCCCGTAATACTCTCGGTACAATGGAGTACTTGTTAAACGACTCTTGATTTTTCCGTAAGGTTACTTCTCCACCTGCCCCTGAACGAACATACCCAAAGCCCCCAACAGACATCTTCTTTTTTGCTTCTTGCTCCAATTCCTCAAAGGAGATAGGAAAATATTCTTCCTTTACGATATTCTCTATGTACGCATCCTTCACAATTGATTTACTCATAATAAAGCCTTCTTTCCTTAATTTGTTAGGGTCATAGTACTTAAAATCATGATAACTGAATTTACAGGATATTTCAGTTAATGTCAATTTCCCTGGGCCAGAGTGACAGCCCTTTGTCCCAAAATTAAAATTAATTAAAACTTGAAATATATCAAAAAACTTGGTATCATACTAACAAATCAAAAAGGCTGTATGTGACTGGCGCACGCGGGTTACCGCGAGGGAGCATATAGTGTCGGAGCCGTTCGCCTGGGCAGAGGTAAGGGAAAGTCCCTTGCCTCTTTCTGTTTAATTTTAATCATTCAGGGTTTATACCCCGAATGATTAAAATTAGCCTCCGGCGGATGCCACAGATTTTCAAAGGTAACTTTTCGAGAAGTAAGATCAAAGACTAAATACGCCACATCCTGTGGCAACGTCTTTATGACCCACTTCCTGTGGGCCTAAAATCTGGGCGCAAATTCGCCGAGGCGAATTTGATTTTAAGCAGATCCAGACATTCATAAATTGTAAGTTTTCTATACTTAAAATCTATGTTCAGGAAAGAGGTAGACGGAGATGGGCACACTTATTGAAAATAAAGTAAAAACGATTAAAACATTAAATAATATTGCGGAAAGCGGACTAAAGGTATTCAAGAATGATCACTTTACAATTGATGATCAGAGCGAGAACCCTGATGCAATTGTCGTTCGTAGTTTTAATATGCATGACCTTGACCTTGGTGAAAACTTAAAAGCAATTGCACGCGCAGGTGTAGGTGTTAATAACATTCCCATTCAAAAATGCACGGAGAAAGGGATTGTTGTTTTTAACACGCCAGGGGCTAATGCAAATGCTGTAAAAGAAATGGTTTTAACTGCTTTAATGGCTACATCCCGAAATCTTTTCGCTGGTATTTCTTGGACAAAAGCATTAGAAGACAAAGGCGATCAAATACCTGCACTTGTTGAAAAAGGTAAAAAGCAATTTGTCGGAAAAGAAATTAAAGGAAAAACTTTAGGTGTTATTGGTTTAGGTGCAATTGGTGCGCTTGTCGCAAATGATGCGCTTGATCTAGATATGGATGTTATTGGATTTGATCCATTCATCTCTGTTGATACAGCTTGGAATTTATCACGTAATGTACAGCGTGCAATGTCAATTGAACAGCTGTTTGCGGAGTCTGACTATATTACCGTACACGTTCCATTAACCAAAGATACAAAAGAAATGTTTAATAAAGAAGCATTCAGCATAATGAAGCCGGGTGTTCACATTATTAACTTCTCACGTGGAGAGCTTGTCAACGAAATTGATATCGCGGTTGCTCTCGAAGATGGTATTGTAGGAAAGTATATGACCGACTTCCCTAATGAAAATGTTTTAAAAATGAAAAATACCATTTGCACACCACATCTTGGTGCTTCAACAAATGAATCAGAGGAAAATTGCGCGATTATGGCAGCTCGCCAAACGAGAGAATTTTTGCAAACAGGAAATATCAAAAACTCAGTGAACTTTCCAAATGCAGCTCTTCCTTATACAGGAAAAACTCGAGTAACAGCATTCCATAAAAATGTGCCAAACATGGTTGGTCAAATCACGTCAGCTATCTCAAACTATGAACTAAATATCGCTGACATGGTAAACAGAAGCCGCGGTGAATATGCCTATACAATGATTGACATTGATAATGAAGTTAACGGTGAAATCGTTCCTAGTATACTAGAAAAAATCAAGCAAATTAACGGAATTATTTCTGCACGTGTGATTTAAGATAATAAGTTTAATTTAGAAACAGCGGGCAATCTTTTGCTCATTTATTTATAAATTTTAGACAATTGCAACAAAAAACATTGACTTACCTTTAAATCCAGTTTACTATCAAAATATTAAATAAATTTAATAAAAATTCTCTTATTGAGAGTGGCTGAGGGACTGGCCCTGTGAAGCCCGGCAACCATTCATGTTTAATTAAAAAACATGAACAGGTGCTAAATCCTGCAAAATACAATGTATTTTGAAAAATGAGAGAGGTGCTACTTTTTAAGTATATCTATGCCTCTCTTTATGAGAGGCATTTTCTATTTTTTGATCATTTATTTTTATGAAGGAAAGGATGAAAAATATGTCCATAGCGATTGTTAAAGGAGCACCCGGTCATTATAGAATTGGTGAAGGGATCCTTAAGGAATTAGAAATCCTTTTATCTGAGCTTAAAGTTCAAAAAATGCATATAGTATGCGGTACAAAGGCTTGGAATGCAGTTCGCCCATACTTACCGGAGAAAATAACAAACTCCCATAGTTCTAATTTTACTTTTGTAGAAGGCCACTGCACATTACAGAAGGTTGAAAGTATTTCAGATCAGCTATCAGCGGATTCAGCTGAGGCAGTCATTGGTATCGGAGGCGGAACAGCCCTAGACATCGCCAAGGCTTCTGCAATAAAAGCAGGTATAAAATCCATTTTAATTCCGAGTATTGCATCAACCTGTGCGGCATGGACTCCTCTTAGTGTGTTCTATGACCAAAATGGAGTTTTCACACACTACACCGAATTCCCTCTTGCCAATACCCTAGTACTTATTGAACCTGCTGTAATTGCAAAAGCTCCAGTAAAGTACTTACGAGCTGGAATTGGCGATACGCTAGCGAAGTTTTATGAAGCAGAGGCATTAACTTCTTCATTTTTCAAAAATCAAGAACTACCGGTTTGGCTTAAGGTTTCACAATTCTCAGCCTCTATTTGCAGAGATGTTCTGCTAAAGGATGCCACAGCAGCTATCCAATCTGCTTCTAAAGGAATTGTCTCTGATGAACTGGTTAGAGTAATTGAGGCAATTATTATGACTGGTGGTATGGTAGGCGGCTTTGGAGAAAAAGCAGGAAGAGTAGCCGGCGCCCATTCTGTTCATAATGGTCTCACCGAAGCAACCGAAGCCAGAAGCTTTCTACACGGTGAGCTTGTTGCATATGGAATACTGGTCCAATTAGCCCTAGAGAACAAGCTGCAAGAGATTTTAAGACTGTCAAACTATTATCAGGAGTGGGGACTTCCAGTAAGCTTAGCAGACTTAACGATCAATCTGGAGGATCAAACTCTTTTAGATAAAATCGTTAGAAAAGCAACTCTTCCTCAGGAATCGATCCATTTCATGGAGATAAGTATTTCAGAAGAAGCACTCTTATCTGCCATACGTGAAGTAGAAAATCTTTATTTCAATAAAGTCCATTAATCAAAGTTCAATCAAAATACACAACGAAAAGAGGAAAAGACATGAAAAAGTGGTTATTAGCTAGTTTATTGGTTTTAGTTATTTCGGTTCTTGCAGCATGCGGTGGAAGCAGTGAGTCTAGTGGTTCAAAAGACGAAAAAGCTGAAGGTTTATACAGTGACGAAAAGCTAGTTATTGGTGTTACAGCAGGTCCTCACGAACAAATTCTTGAAAAAGTAAAAGAGCTTGCAGAGAAAGAAGACCTAAATATCGAAATCAAAGTCTTCACCGACTATGTTATGCCAAATATTGCCTTAGATGAAAAAGAGCTCGACTTAAACATTTTCCAAACTGAGCCGTACTTTAATGCATTTAAAGAAGACCGTAAATTGGACCTTATAAAATCATTCGACACTGTAACATTCCCAATGGGAGTTTATTCATTAACGGTAAAGGATGTAAGTGAGCTTAAAGATGGAGCTAAAATCGGTTTACCTAGTGACCCAACAAACAGCGGACGTGCACTCCTTCTATTTGAAAAAGCAGGCTTGATCAAATTAGACCCAGATACTGGAATCAACTCGACTGTTAAGGATATTGAGGAAAATAAAAATAATTACGAGTTCATTGAACTTGACTCTGCACAGATTGCACGTCAGCTAGAAGAACTTGATGCAGCAGCGATTAATACGAACTTTGCGATTGAAGCAGGATTTACACCTTCCGAGGATGCCATTTTTATCGAACCTAAGGATTCTCCATATGTAAACCATGCTGCCGTTAGAACTGAAAACAAAGATGATGAAATTATTACGAAATTAGCGGATATTTATCGTAGTGAAGAAATAACAAAATTCATTGAAGAAGAATTCAAGGGTTCTATTATTCCTTCTTGGTAAGAAAAAATCTATTGGAGGACGTGGTAACCTTTTCGATACTGCGTCCTCCTTATACTACTATTAATACTTTTGAAAAAAGGATGTATACCAGCTTAGAAGGGAGTTTTACAAATGATTGAATTAGTGGGAATCTCAAAAACTTTTACAGCTAAACAAGGTTCAATTCACGCTTTAAAGGATGTTTCCATTTCAGTAAAAAAAGGCGAGATTTATGGTGTGATTGGTTATAGCGGTGCAGGAAAAAGTACCCTTATTCGATGTGTGAACCTTCTAGAAAAGCCTGATTCAGGCTCTGTAAACGTGAATAATGTAGATTTGACGAAGCTATCAAATGGAAAACTCCGTGAAGCCCGCGGACGAATCGGGATGATTTTCCAAGGCTTTAATCTTTTGAAGACAGCAACAGTCTATGAAAATATTGCACTTCCATTAAAGCTTACTGGTTTAAGCAAACAAGATGTCGAGGCGCGGGTTACAAAATATTTAAATATTGTCGGCCTCGAGGAGAAGCATCATGCCTATCCTTCTGAGCTTTCGGGTGGACAAAAGCAAAGAGTAGCGATTGCACGTGCACTAGCTCACGAGCCAGAGATTCTTTTAAGTGATGAAGCTACAAGTGCACTTGATCCAGATACAACAGAAGCGATTTTGGACTTATTATTGAAGATCAACAAAGAGCTTGGGATTACCATTTTACTTATTACTCATGAAATGAATGTCATCCAACGGATATGTGACCGGGTTGCTGTTATGGAAAATGGCGAGGTTATTGAAGAAGGAACAACGAGAGAGATTTTCACATCCCCTCAGCATTCTACAACAAAAAGATTTGTTAATAGCCTATTTTCACATAATATCCCAGATGAAATGCTCACTACCTTAAATGAAACAGGCCAAGTAGTCACCCTTTCCTTCTTTGGAGAATCTTCAGGTGAACCAGCTTTAGCCTTAGTCAGTAAGAAATTTGATGTCTTTCCAAACATCTTATCCGGAAGCATTACTCGATTAAAGGAAGAAAACTTTGGACAGCTTTTGATTCACTTAAAGGGTGACATCGTAGAGATTGAAAAAGCCCTAAGTTTCTTGGAGCAACATCATGTACATGTGGAAGGAGTGAGCGCAAGTGAAAACAAGAATAGAAGAATTTCTTGAGCTTTGGGGCAGTGACCTTTGGGAAGCTACTATCCAAACGTTCCAAATGGTTGGAATTGCATTGGGGATTTCCGTTTTAATTGGTCTTCCACTTGGAATATTGCTTGTTTTAACAAGACCAGAAAAGGCCTTAGCTAATAAGTATGTATATCAAATTTTAAATATTGTTATTAACATTATTCGGTCCATCCCTTTCATCATCTTATTGTTCTTCATCCTCCCTTTTACAAAGCTGATTGTTGGGACATCTATTGGTGTTAAAGGGGTAATTGTCCCATTAGTTGTGTATACCGCTCCATATATTGCAAGATTAATGGAAACAGCTCTATTAGAAGTAGACCGTGGAGTATTGGAAGCCTATGAGGCAATGGGAATAAAAACACGACATATTATATGGCATGTGCTTGTCAGAGAATCCCGTTCATCCATTATTCTTGGCTTGACTATTGCAACCATTGGTCTAATTGGTGCATCAGCAATGGCCGGGTTAGTTGGCGGAGGTGGACTTGGGGACCTTGCTTATCGCTATGGTCACCTTCGTTATGAAGTGGATGTCATGTATATTACCGTCATATTACTTATTATCTTAGTCCAAGGACTCCAATCTGCCGGCAACCGTTTGGCAGCGCGTTTGAAGAAGGATTAACTTTCATAAAGGATACTACTAAAAGAAGCAAGGATTACCTTGCTTCTTTTGTTGCCTTTGCAGGTTTGGACTTTTCTAATTTCATCCAATTACCTGTCTCTTTCCTGGTTTCGCAGGCTCTTCTGACACTTCTTCGGTTTCTATATTAATAAATAATCCACGAACAACTACTTCGGATGGCATTAGTGGATGATTACGAATAGTATCGGCATTTTTTTGCACATAATCGATTGCTGTTTTGTTTCCTTCGAGCCACTCTCGTAAACTCATATCGAGAAACTCCGGCCTGCAATTCTTAAAAAGATACTCAAGTGTTTCGAGTTTATCCTGAGGGACAGAGGGACAGGTACATCGTCCTAGCTGGGAAGATGTACCTGTCCCCTTGTCCCCAACAACAAAGATATCTTCAATGTTTTCCTGAAAAACGGTAATGATGATATCCCTCAAGATATCGCCGAAGGGTTGTAAAATTTCCCGTCCGTAACTATTCAAGATGATTATGTCCTCTGGGTTGATACCATTCACATATTTGGTTAAATCTTCTGGTTTGTATTCTGCGTCAGTTACAAACAAAACTTTCCTTCTTACGTCTGAATACATTGCACTCACCCCGTTAATTTAATTGGCTTTCTAAGTCAGCTGAAAGTTTAAAAACAATGACTCGTTCTCCAGTATTTGTACTAATATCCGTGTAAAAACTTACTACTTCCTGGCCGGTAATTGTATAAATGATATTTTTTAAATCATCTACACCTGATTCTACCAAGCTATTTCGGTTTTGCTTAACAGCTAGAAGCCCTCGATTATCCTCACAGAGCGAATACTCAGCGGGGGTTAAAATACCACGCAAAACAACTATAATCATATCTCGTAAAATATCTGATTTAACCGACACAGAGCCACGCCCAAGATAGCTTTTTTCCCAATGTGTTAATTCTTTGCTAATTTCAGCTTCGATTGCTCCTTTTGACTTCTCCATTGTAATTTTTTCCTTCTTTCATCGTAAAGTTTAGGTGATTAAGACCAACTCTCCCAGTGACCTTCCGGATCAATAGATGCAAGACGAATCCATCCGTTTTGAACCTTTTGGCGAAATATTGGATTATGCCCAAGCAGCCTTTCTAGATATTCCTTTGGGGCTTGGATGACAACTAATAATCTTAATGGTTTATGATAGAACTCGTCATCTGACTTCATCACTGACTGCCAGGGAAGACCCGTTAATAAATCACTAGCGTTGCCCTGCATGACTCCAATTCCAGATGTGACAGTTTGGGTCGCTTTATTGCCGCTACCATAATAATGGGGGGCAACAGTAGACGCATAGTATTGCAAGTTGATCCACTGACTAACGGTTGCAGGACCCGTAATAATGTTTGCAAGCAACTCACCATTTTTATCTTTTTTCCAACAATAGTTATGAAGAAAAACTTCCCCATTTAAATTACATTCTTTCGTAAGCTCTCGTTCTCCGATGATAAATGCGGCATTACGTGCAAGTCCCCACTCAGGGCGCACCTCACTCCAATCTTCTGCAAAACCCTTTGCCTCTGCACTTGGATTTTTACACGTTGAATGAATATTTGGCAATTGCTTCATCCGGTCCCTATTTGCCTCATGACTCACTCTTGGAAGTACACTTTTCACAAGTTCAAATGATTCCTTCGCTGCATCTGAAAGTTCTGGAACATACACCCAGTTTAGCTCATCAAGTGATGTGATATGCTCACTGGCTACAAACACGGTTTCATTCGGAATCACAATCCCCTTTGTCGCAAGACTACTTCTTACAGTTGAAAGATTACATAAAGCCACAAGCACCCTTGCATTAAATTCACCTGATGCTCCCCCACATGCCCCGCAGTCCAGTGATGAAGCGTATGGATTGTTCATACTGCGACTTCCATGGCCACAAATCACCACTAATGGAGCAAAATTATCGGTAAGCCCCATCATTCTTAAAGACTGTTCAACATAGTACACTTTCTCTTCTTCTGAAAATCCAATCGGCAGTTCTGATTCGGCATGGTGTCCATGGTCTAGTGATAGTTTAGCAGAAGGATTTCGCAACCACTTTTTACGAAGCTTTCGAATAGCTGAATTGGTATTGTGTGGAATAAAACTTCGAACCACCGTTTGCAAACCAAGCCACGGGCCGCTAATTTCAGGCAATACAAGACTAGAAAACATATTATGTTTCATCGTCTGAAATGCGGACCCAAGAGAATGGGCTGCTCGCACACGTTGTTCATATTGTTTTAATTCCAATTCTGGTAAAGATTCAATTACTCTAAGTTGTGGTTTGTTCATAACTGGCAAGGATTTATGACTATGGGTGCTGCAAAGACTTTTCGTTTCAATCGGTAATCCATAAAATCCGGCTGTGCCAAATGTCTCAAAGGGACCTTGTTCCTCAAGTTTTCGGCGAAAAGGCTCAGAGCGCACATCTATACAAAAGACGAATTGGGCTAGTATCGGGTTTTCACTTTTTTCAGATTGACTCGAGTTTTCTGCCACCATCTTCTCTAATTGCTGCTCGTAGGTTTTTTCCCACGCTTCCATCCAAAGGCGCTGTCGAGTCATCTTATCGAAGTTAAACCCTAGTGTGATTCGTGCTTTCAGTTCTGATAAAGGCAGTCTGCTCCATTCATCTATTGATAGATTACTATACCGAACACAAGCTGTTATCAGGGATTCTAACCGGATGTAATTCTCATTATTCTGCTCTTTTAATGGCAAATAGGGTTGAATTAAAGCCCACTCCATAGAAACTCGAACTGCTAAATAGTCCATTAGTAGGTTCATATCCGTAGTTGATTGCTGCGAACGCCAAAGCATCATTCCCGCCCAGCCCGGCATGGCAAGTAGATGAGCTTCTAGATACTCTTGAATGTCTGAATAAGGTATTTTAAATCTGTTCAATACTTCCTTTAATGCAATTTCTGCATCAATAGGCAAATTATCCAACTGCTTGCGAATCTTACTATTAAGTGCCGGATCCATTTTAACAAGTTTTCGCCATGCTTGATAAAAGCCTCCTTCCCGACTCGGCATAGACCAAGCATCCTTTGACTCGTCTAAAAATAATTTACACCACTTAATCATTTGATGGTTAAGCTCTATAACTACCTTATCGTCACCTAGCTTTTCCAAGCGCTGACTATAGGTCTGGACATACTGTTTTTTTCTAATTTGGAATTTGAATTGACCACTCTTTTTTACAAGTCTCTTGATTTCAGAACCCGCCAATTTAGCGGAAGATGCCTCATTTAAGAGAATAGCTCTGCAGTATTGCTCTGCATCGTCTCGTGCCAGTTCTAATGACTGTGTATCAAGCCACTTATGAAGCCCTGCTTCTAAAAAATCCAGGCTTATCTCTCCTTGATTACGAGCAGTCTGAAACATAGAATCACTTGGATACATATTTACATCACAAACATTGTTTAGACGGCGAGCAACTTGCTCAAATGATTGTTGTTCTAAGCCTGCCCAAGGACTACGAGCGGCAAACGTATGAATAGGGCCAAGCGGCACAATTACTTTACTTGCCGCTCCCACTAACTCACTCATGTCAAGATGAAAGGCATCAAGTTCCTTTTCCATGTAAAGATGTTTAGCTAATGTGGTACTCATCATACATTCCCCCCTTGAAATGTAGTTTTGTTAAATATTTTGGATGGCTATCAATCGAGTCATGCCGAGGTTCACTCCATTTTACAAGCCAAAGATAGATAAATGCATATAGATTTGATGACCGGTGATGGGCTGACCATGCCCCTAGCACACTTCCCGCTAACAAGACCACAAGAAGTATAACAGCAGCAAGTATTGGTGGTTGTCCCTCGGTTTGAAACACATCATCTATCAGATTAATAAAAACAGAGTGGATAAGGACAAATACGACTCCCATGATTAAAAACGTCAAAAATCCCACAATTCGTCCGATATGACCATACCCAGAGGCTACAAGCTGCTTCCAAGCGTAAAACACTGACCACCCTATAATGACTGCACTTATTAACTGATACGTTTCCTCATGAGAGCTAAACCAAAAGCAAGCTCCAATGAACACACCTAAAGCTCCACCAGTAATGGTCCATAAAAATGACGGTGGTTGATGCGAACGAGGAATGGACACATTTTGACGAATGGCACTACCTGCCTTTAAGAAAAGAGTAGCTTTAAATAATCCATGTAAGACAGCATGAATAATGGCTGCCCCATAAGCACCTAATGCACACTGAATGAGCATAAAAGCCATCTGAGCAATCGTAGAACCAACAAGCTGCCGTTTATAATCAACCTGAACTAACATCATACCGGTTCCGAACAATACGGAAAAACTAGCTAAGATAAGGAGGACAATCTGTGCTGGATCGCCATTAAAAAGAGGTGCAAAACGTGATAAAATCATTCCCCCGGCATTCACAATGCCTGCATGCATGACAGCAGAAATGGGCGTTGGGGCAACAACTGAATCTAACAACCAACGCTGAAATGGCCACTGCGCTGCCGGAATAATGACGGCAACTATGAGAAGCAAGTTGATACAGGTTTTCTCCCATGAATCAAATTGTTTTATGCTGTCTTCAGTAAGTAAGAGTGATAGTTTCCAATGACCTGTCGATTGTGTAATCCAAATAATCGCCAAAAACAGGATAAACCAGCTATAAGCAAATTGCAGACAAGAAATTTTTGCAGCGTTTCTAGCTACCTGCCATTCTCTTTTTAATCCGATAAGCAGCGTCAACCCGAGAAGTGTAATGCCCCAGAAAAGCAAAAGTAATCGAAGATCGTCACTAAACCATGCCAGTGAGTTGGCAACTGTTGTAAGTGTTAATAATGCAAAATATTTACGATACGAACGATCTCCGAGTAAGTAACGAACAGAAAAGCGCTGGACAATTAATCCAACAGTGAGAACAAAGGCCGCCAATAGCCACGATAGTGAATCAATGCGCCAAGGCCCAACAATCGTACTATCACTGCTAAAAATAAGCGCGGATATAGCCATTATTGGAGGTAGTGAGATAATGCCAATATGGAGCCGAACATAATTCAAAGGTACTTTTGGATGTAAGAATAGAAATGCACTTAGCGTCGAAAGTGCAAGTAATATGTAAAATGCCTCTTGCATGGTAATAAGATTAAATGAACCTAACATTCTGCCTCTCCCCCCTAATCGGTGCGCTCTTTTATGAAAAACAAAAAAACCGACAATTTCAATATTTAATGGTGCTAAGACCATTAAACTCTGAAAATTGTCGGCTTACTTTAAACGAACCATATTGGTTTTTTTACAGTCTACCGTATTTATAGTATTTATGAACCGTTCGACTTGTTCTACATAACTATTTTATGAGTTTCTCTTTTTCATATGATCAATAAAGATTATTAACGCTACGCTAAAGAAAACTATATAATTATAGAAAGTAAACAAGCACTAAATTGTGTAATATATTTTACTATTTAATAAATTATTTTGTCAAGAAGGATTTTAAAAGGCGCGAAAAAAAGCCAGATCCCAGTTGGAGCCAGCCTGAATTTGAATTATTTTTAATACCCGAAAAAGGCATCCTTTTTAATCTTCTTTTTTGAAATATTATGGTTTTGCAAATGAGTGGAAATAGACTCTACCATTGACTTTGGTCCTGCTATAAAGTATTCCCCATTGTCTTTATATGAGCTGGTAGACTTTTCAATCTCCTGGTTCAAATCTTCCCTTGAATCCAGGTAAGTTATACTAATTGAAGAATTGTTCGTAATCGCATCGAGTTCATCTTTATAGATAAATGACTTTTTGCTATCCAAATAGAGCAGGTGTATTTCTTTCTCTTTATTTTCAGTTTCTAGTTGTTTTAACATTGCACGGAATGGTGTAATTCCAATTCCACCTGCAACCAAAAGTGAAGGACTGTTATCTTTTAGATAAAAAGACCCTACTGGCCCACTCATCTTAATCTTCATTCCAGTTTCCAATTCCAGCATCGCTTTTTTAAAATCACTTGGGTTATCACTGATTCTCGTTGTTATTTTAATCGTATTCTCTGTGGGAGCAGATGCGATAGTGAATGGTCTTATAGGTTTTTTTATTTTCTTATGAGTAATCGTAAACAAACCATGTTGTCCTGCTTCCCAGGTTAAATCTTTCTCTTTTTCAAAGAGAAAGGTATATACATCCTCAGACTCTTTGTAGCTTTCTATAAATAATAAATCTCTCTTTTTAAAAATTTTTATTGCATCTTGAAAAAAACTCATTTCGTTACTCCTTTAAACCTCTTTCGAAGCCCTCATCTACTATTTTTTATTTCCTCCAAAAAGTTGTGCAGTCTGCCTTGTCTCTAATATTAAAATCAATCATTTTCTCAAGTAATGAGTAGTCAACCGGACTATTCCAAGGGATACGTATCATCCCTTTTGTGTAGCCATATCCGACCTTATTAATATCATCCTCTACATGAGTAATCGTGACATCTTCAGGGGCGACAGCTAAATGTTTTTTTGATACGCTAAAGCCAATTATAAATGTACCATGGTCCGTAAACATCGGTTGATTCCATTTGATTTCTGTCTTTAAATTTGGATATTTATTTTTTATCCAAGTAAACACTTCTTCTACTTTTTCTCGGTGGGAAGGGTCATCAATTCCTGTTAAAAATTCGGCGAAAGCTTCCATGTTGTGCCTCCTAAAATTTGTTCTTACAACTCACCTAATACTTTTTTAAGTTCATCGATTTTTCCTGACCAACCATATTTTGCACCGTTAAATGCTTGATCTTCTTTTGCAAATCCAGTTTGTTCAAGATGTAAGTAGGTTGTTCCTTCCTCTTCCTTCAATGTCCATGTGACTACAGTATCAATCGGACCACCCACCCATGTGTAAGATAACTTGTATGGCTCGTCCACTACTAATACTTCACAATCGACAATTAAATTCCACTCTGGATTACGGAATTGGCATTTATGTCCTACGACTGGTTTAAAGTCATTTTCCATGATCCATTTCGCAAGAGTGTCGGAATCCGTTAATGAAGCCCACACCTTTTTAATTGAACTTTTAAACTGAAAATCTAAAATAACCTCTGCCATTATTTATTCCTCCTCTAATATACTTCTTAAAATTGTTATGTTGTCGGTCCAAAATTTCTCGTAAAAGGATACCCAATCTTTAATTTCTCTTAATGGAGTAGCATTTATTCGATACCTTGTTTCTCGACCAACTTTTCGATCATCAACTAAACCAGCTTCTTTGAGGATAGCCAAATGTTTCGAAACAGCGGTTCGACCCATTTGAAATTGAGCAGTTAGCTTGTAAAGAGGTAACTCCTCCTCCTCTGCCAACAAACGTAGTAATTTACGTCTTGTTGGGTCAGCGATGGCTACATAAACATCACGCTCTTGATTTTTCTCGTTCAATAGCCCCTTCTCCCTTATTGATTGGACACCTTTTAGTGTCCTAATTATATGCCACCAATTGGTGTCTAGTCAATGTTATTTTTGACCATCGAAATCTATTTATACTTATCTTAAAAAACCGAAAGTCTATAGAAAAAACCTTCGGATTGGAAAAGTTATATGGTTTTCATCATAATAAAATCCATCTGTTCTTCATCACCCATATAAAAAGAGTGAGCTCCTGTTTGAACAAACCCCATTTTCTTATAAAAGGCAATCGCATTCTCATTTTTTTCCCATACGCCTAGCCAGATTTTTTTCTTATTACGTTCCAGCGCAATTTCCATAGCTTTATTAAACAGAACCTTACCAAGTCCATGTTTTTGAAATTTGTCCTTTATATATATCCTCTCAATTTCAAGTGATTCATTACCCATTTCTTCGGACTGAGCATCATTGATATTGACCTTCAAATACCCGGCGACTTCATTATTAAAATAAATAAAAAAGAAATCTGATGAGATATTGGACAATTCCTTTTCTAGCTGTTTCATGTTAAATGCCTTTTCTAAATAGGCAGCCATATTTTCTGGCGAATTCTGATCTCTAAATGTATCGTTGAATGTTTCAACGCTTACTTCTTGAAGAATATGTAAATCTTCCATGCTGCACTTTTTTATACTTATAGACATGATAATATATCGCTCCTTTCTATATTCAATCATTTTCAGGGGTTTGCTAGTTTTATATTCCCTAATTTCACCCAAATTGGTACCTGTTTTTACCTCTATGCTTTTTCTAATATTTAATTAAATCAAACTTTGTTGAATTTGCAACAAAAATGAAAGAAGGCAGCACCTATCCTAAAACGGATAAATACTGCCTTTACTTTTCCATATAAAAATTAGCTTTGATATCTTCTTATTAAATCAACAAATGCATTCACAAAGGATTGTAAAAATTCTACCGTACCTTCATCCTTGATTTTACTTGCTTCATCTAATAATCCTACAACATTCCCTATATATGCCTCAGGTTGTTGAACGATTGGCATATTCAAGAATACGAGAGATTGACGTAAATGATGGTTTGCACCAAAAGCACTTAGGTTTCCTGGGGATTGGCTAATAATTGCTGCCGGCTTTCCATTCCATACGCTTGCGCCGTAAGGACGGGATCCCACATCCAATGCATTCTTTAAGACAGCTGGTACAGAACGATTATACTCCGGGGTGACAAATAAAACTGCATCAATTTCCTTCATTTTGTTACGAAATGCGGTATACTCAGCCGGTGCATTGTTCTCATCGTCGAAATCTTGATTATACAAAGCTAGATTCCCAATCTCAACAATTTCAGCTTCATATCCTTCCGGGAATAATGCTGCTACATTATTTGCAAGTTTTTTTGAAAAAGATTCTTTTCGAAGACTACCTAAAATAATACCTACCTTTGCCATTACAAAACACCCTTTCAAGCTAATATTTAATCAAATGCGCCTTGGCGTATTTGGGTCCAAACTTTTTAGGCCCACACGAGGTAAATCACAATGACGTTGCCACAGGAAGTGGCGTTCTTCATCTTTGATCTTTTGCTTGAAAAATTACCATTGAAAATCTGTGGCATCCGCCGGAGGCTATAACTTTATTCAGTCGGAGTTTGAATCCCGACTGAATAAAGTTATACTGGATATACTGTTTTATGATCTGCAATAATCATAATTATGCACTTGTCCTTATTAAACTCAACACTTCCATCCGATGTATAGTACCAAGTCTTTTGGTTTTCCTCGACATCAAATAGATTTAATTCTTCTTTAAATTTGATGACCTCTTTGGCCTCTTCTTCGGAAATTTTGATAGAAATGACCCACCTATCTTGTTCTGGATGAATCTCATATTCTTCTGTTTGATAAAATAGCCGGCTCCCAATTGAATGTCGAATCAATAACATATTAGGCACCACCCAAATCTATCAATAAAAAGAAGGTTTCTTTCGTTGATTTTAATGTAAGTTCATTTAGTTCAGTAATACGTGCACTGTCTCTTTTTTCAACAACCACATCATCATTTAAAATAAGCTCGCCATCTATCACAAAAACATACATTTTCCTACCTTGTTCCTGTTGATAGACAATCTCTTCCCCTGCATCCAATTTGGACAGGTATAATGTAACGTCACTATGAATGTTTGCCACTCCATTGGTTGGGGTTGAAGAAACGATTGGTAACAACTTATTCCTCATTGAATCCGTATCATAAGCAATATCCTCATAGGAAGGAGATAATTGCTTATGAGTTGGTTTAAACCATAGCTGTAAAAAGCTTGATTCCTCTTCTGTAGAAGGATTCATTTCAGAATGGAGTAAACCTGTTCCCGCAGTCATACACTGAACATTTCCATATTGTAATATCCCACTATTCCCCAGACTATCCTCATGCTTTAGTTGACCACGCAATACAATCGATACAATTTCCGCTTCTCTATGTGGGTGTATACCAAATCCTTTTCCCGCCTGTACTGTGTCATCATTAAAAACACGAAGCGGACCGAAACTGATATTTGATTCATCATAGTATTCACCAAATGAAAAACTAAGATTACTCTCCAACCAATCATTCTTAACAGAGTAACGAGATGCCGCTGGATATCTTCGAATCATTTTGTCTCACCTCTAAGTATCTTGAAATCAAGATAAATATATATCAAAAAGCATATTTTGTCAATTTTCACCTACTTCAGAATAAGTAGAAGATAAAAAAAGAGCTAATCAGCTATACTTGATTAGCTCTTTAGAATTACATTACTGATTTGCTTTTTTCACCCATTCAGCTACATTAACAGTACGTTTTGCTTGGTGTTTTACAGCTGCCTGTACATCCTCAATCATTTTTCCATCCTGACCTACAGTAACACTTGTTCCGTACGGATTTCCTCCAGCTCCAAATATTACTGGATCCGTGTAACCTGGAGTTGCAATAATCGCTCCCCAGTGCATCATGCTTGTGTATAATGAAAGGATTGTTGCTTCTTGACCACCATGTGGATTTTGAGCTGAAGACATCGCACTAACAACCTTATTAATCGTTTTGCCAGTAGCCCAAAGTCCACCCTGAGTATCAAGAAACTGTTTCATTTGTGAAGGCATATTACCAAATCGTGTTGGTACACTGAATATAATGGCATCTGCCCACTCTACATCAGCTGATGTTGCTACTGGAACGTCTTTCGTTGCTTCAACCGTTGCTTTCCATACATCATTTCCTTGTATAACAGATTCAGGAGCTAATTCTTGGACCTTCAACACTTTAACCTCAGCCCCTGCTTCTCTTGCTCCTTCTTCAGCCCATTTTGCTAGTTGATAGTTTGTTCCACCCATGCTGTAAAAAATGACTGCTAATTTAACATTTGACATCTTTACTGTCTCCTTTTCTGATGAATTACCAAACAGTTTTGATAAAAAGCCCATTTAACACACCTCCTATTATTCCGCCTTTTTTAAATTACATTCCTTTTTAAGCTGCTCTTTTTACCTCATTTGAATTCTCATTAAAAAGCAATTGATGTAGTGATAATAATTTACTTCCATTAATCGCGAGATAAACCGCTATTGCTAAAAATGCCAAATCTAATTCATACCCTGCCATTTGCCCGTTTCCTAATATACCAACTGGAATTTTAGCCATAATAATTGCACCGACCATTAATAAAGCAGATAAAACTGAGACAAGTCTAGTAGCAAATCCGATGATTAAAGCTATACCTCCAATGACTTCAAATAAAGCAACTCCATAGGCCATAAATCCAGGTATATTAATACTCTCAAACCATCCAACAGTATTCTCAATTCCTCCTTGGAATTTTACTAACCCATGTATGAAAAATAGTATTCCCAATGTAACTCGTAAAATTAGTGCTCCAATTTCGTTTTTTTGTACCATTTTCTCTTCTCCTACCAATTATTTGTTTATTAAAACTTTTTATACCATTGTGCAGCAGCTTCTACTTCTGTCGCTGTCAACTGATGACCTCTGTTTTCCCAATGAATTTCTACAGTTGCATTTGCCTTTTCTAATAAAGATTGTAGCTCTGCGGATTCCATTGGAGAGCAGATTGGATCATTTGTTCCAGCTGCAATAAATACTGACTTTCCTGTAAGGTTTGGAAGATCAATTCCTTTTCGAGGAACCATAGGGTGATGAAGAATTGCACCTTTTAATGCATCTTGATAGTGAAATAAAAGGCTAGCCGCTATATTGGCTCCATTTGAATATCCAATTGCAAGGATGTTCTTACGATCAAATTCATATTTTTCGGCTGCTTCATCAAGAAACTCGTTCAATTCTTTCGTTCTGAAAATAAGGTCTTCTATATCAAAGACACCTTCCGCCAATCTCTTGAAGAAACGTGGCATTCCATTTTCTAACACATTTCCTCGTACACTTAATACTGAGGCTTCATCATCAATTCTCCCTGCAAGAGGCAACAGATCCAATTCGTTTCCACCAGTACCGTGAAGTAACAGTAAAGTAGGTTTTTGAGGGTTTGTACCCTTATTAAAAATATGTTTCATCACTTATCTCCTTCTAAAACACGAACCTCCACCGGAGGCAAGGTCTCTTCTAATTCTTCTCGCTTTGCCTCTAACCATGAGGGCAGCATTAGTTTTTTACCTAGATCATCGGTTGGCTCATCTACTGAAAAACCTGGTGGGTCGGTTGCAATTTCGAAGAGGATTCCTCCCTCTTCATGAAAATACACAGCCTTAAAGTAGTTTCGATCGCGTATTTCTGTTGGATGATACCCTTTCTCTTTAAGGAGATTACTCCATCTAAGCAGATCTTCTTCATCACTAGCTCTCCATGCGATATGGTGAACCGTACCTGCCCCCATTAGACCTCTAACCGAAGGAGTTAACTTAATATCTATGATATTTCCAAGCAATGCTTCAGACTTGAATCGAAGAAAACCTTCTTCGTCGCCAATACATGTAAGACCTAATACATTCTCAAGAACTTCAGCAGTCTTATTGGGTTGTGCGGAAATTAAAGTAGCCCCAGCAAAACCTTTTATTGCATTCTCAGCTTTAATCTCACCGAAACTCCAATTATTGATTGGACCTTCGTTTCGTTCGATTAGTTCAAGCTCCAGTCCGTCTGGATCATTAAATGCTACATATCGTTCACCAAAGCGGTTGGAAGACCTGAAATCAATACCAAACTTTCGCAAACGCTTCTCCCAAAACTCTAACGAACCAGGCGAAATGGAGTAGCTTGTGACTCCTACTTGCCCCATTCCAATTCGGCCTTTTAGCTGTTTGGGCCATGGAAAAAAGGTAATGACCGTTCCTGGTTTACCAGTTTCATTCCCAAAATAAAGGTGATAAACCTCTGGGCGATCGAAATTAATCGTTTTTTTAATAAGTCTTAGCCCAAGTACCCCTGCATAAAAATCAATATTTCTTTGCGCATCGTTTACCATTGCAGTTATATGATGGATACCAGATGTTTTTTGCATCCCATTCTCTCCATTCATTGGGACGGAGGGACAGGTCCCGCGTCCCAAAAAGTTTTTCATTCATAATGGCGGGACAATGTACCTGTCCCCTTGACCCTACTAATCTAATTTTTTCACTTTAATAGGTATTAAACTACGTTCGAGCTGCTCTCTATATTGTTCATACTGTGCAGGTAACATTAATTGTTCTCCCATTGTTTCGCGTGATTCATCGTGAGCGAATCCAGGAGGATCTGTTGCAATTTCAAATAGAATTTCGCCATGTTCTCTAAAGTAAATGGCATTGAAATAATTTCTATCTTGTACTGGAGTTACTCCGTAGCCATTTTCAGCAACATATTTTTGCCAATCTAATTGGTCGTTGTCATCAATAGCTCTCCATGCGATGTGGTGAACCGTTCCAACACCCATTTGTCCTCTTCCGGTCGGAGCCGCCTTTAGGTCTATGATATTTCCAATGTCGGCTGTAGAACGGAAACGTACAAAATCTCCTTCACTATCTACCTTTTCAAGACCCATTACTTTTTCTAGTAATTCAGCGGTTTTATCAGGCTGTGATGAAAATAATATTGCGCCACCAAAACCTTTTATCGCTACTTCTGGTGTTACTTCTCCGAATGTCCAAGGATTGATTTCTCCCTCTTCTCTCTCCACGATTTCAAGGTGAAGTCCATGTGGATCATCAAATTCCAGATAATCTTCTCCAAAACGTTTTATTTTAGTGAAAGGAACATTGAACTTTTGTAATCTTTTTTCCCAGAATTTTAATGCGCCACTTGGAACTGCGTAAGATGTAACACCTACTTGACCATCGCCAATTTTTCCTTGATAGGCGTCTGCCCAAGGGAAAAATGTAATAATTGTCCCTGGATTTCCTCCTTCATCACCGAAATATAAATGATACGTGCCTGGATCATCAAAATTAACTGTTTGCTTTACTAAACGTAATCCTAAAACCCCTGCATAAAAATCCACGTTTTCTTGTGGGTGACCTACTATCGCTGTAATATGGTGAATACCCATTGTCTTTTTACTCAATTTATAACACTCCTATTTGTAATTTAATATCAGGTTTTACTAATTAAATTAAATCATTCTTCATGTCATTTAATCTTTAATTAGAGTATCTTGATTTCAAGATATATTACAAAAAAAAATATCTTTACTATATTGAATTATTATTTTTCCACTTTTTCTTTTACTCTTTGTAATAAATCTATCAGAGTATCCACCTCATTAGCATTCAGTGAATCAAAAACATTATCAACGAAACCCTCATGTTCAGGCATAATTTTATTCATGATTTCATTACCAGCATCAGTCAATGATACATGTATTGCGCGTCGATCTTCTTGACAAGCACTTCTCCTTAGTAATCCTTTTTGTTCTAATTTATCGATTACATATGTCATTGAACCGCTTGTGATCAGTACACTTTTTCCAATTTGTTGAATGGTTTGTATCCCTTTATGAAATAGCACTTCTAGTACCGAAAACTCAGTTATGCTAATGTTATTTTTCATCATATCGTCTCTAATTCTCTCTTGGAGCGCTCTTGATGTTTTCATTAAAATCAAAAATGGTTGGTTTGTGCATTTTCTTTCCATGCTTGCACCTCCTTGAAAAATAAAATCTCGAATTAATTTATCTCGGATTCAAGATAATATTAATACATAAAAACACATTTGTCAATCACCTAACCAGCTTTTTTTACTTCTGCCCTTAATATATCCTCTGTTTTCAGATCAAGTGTTTTTTCTAATAATTCAATGGTACGTACTGTTTCTCGAATATCTTTTTCTGTTACGACATTTTTAGATTTCATTTCTTTAATTAAAGTTTTAATAGAAGACTTAAACGCATTTGTGTTGATTAACCATTCTCCAATTAATTTCTTAGTTGCTACTCTCTCATTTACATCTTTTATACTAAAAATGTTTTGAATTTCAGGTTCTAATAAAGTAATTGTATTCTTTTCTGGATGTATTCTTATCCAAAAGTAGTTAACCTGGTTATCATAATAATTTTGATCAATCAAACGATAATATTCAATACCTATCTTTATATCGAAAAAGGGACTGTCCTCTGTCGGAACGTGCAGATCCGCTACATGGACATTTTTTGGGATATCTAAATACGTTTCTAATCCTGACTTGGTATCAATCATTTTTGCATCTAATACTTGCATCATTTTCTATCTCTCCTTTTCAAATAAATCATTTTATTTTATTTGGTGAAACTTTAAGGTTACTTTATGTAACCAATATTACACCAGAGGTTACTTTTAGTCAACTAGTAACTACTTTATTAATTATTAACAAATTATTATTTTTTATCATCGTGGTGTAATCTACTAATATTGTCACAATTACTTCATATATTCCCATTTATAAAATGTGTTCTTTAGGATATAATTTAATTATACATTATATTACCTTGTTACTTTTTGTATATATAGATAATTACTACTTTTGGAGGTGTTTTGTCATGGTGGAAAAAGATATTCAGGAAAGAATATGTTCGAAGGTTGAAGAGTCGTATCATTTGATCGGTAAAAAGTGGATGGGTTTAATCGTTCATACGTTAATGGAAGGTCCAAAACGCTTTAGTGAAGTACATGCAAATATCCCTGATTTAAGTAAAAGAATGCTTAACGAAAGGATAAAAGAACTAGAAGATTGCGGTTTAGTTCTGCGCAATGTTATTACGGATCGTCCCGTACGTACAGAGTATTCCCTAACAAAAAAGGGACATGAATTGGGAAAGGCATTAAAAACCGTTGAGACTTGGGCTGATAAATGGTTATAATGATTTCTAAAAGTAAGCTAATACTGTTTGCTCATGCCTTTTGCCATGATCAAGCAGTTTTTTTGTTATAAAAAGAGGATACTAAATATTAAACTGGTACCTATGT
>NZ_JBALOP010000019.1:0-1607 GCF_036962685.1 Bacillus sp. JJ1566
TTATTGAGCAATCAATACTCTTATTGGAGAGTTTGATCCTGGCTCAGGATGAACGCTGGCGGCGTGCCTAATACATGCAAGTCGAGCGAATCTTTGGGAGCTTGCTCCCAAAGATTAGCGGCGGACGGGTGAGTAACACGTGGGCAACCTGCCTGTAAGACTGGGATAACTTCGGGAAACCGGAGCTAATACCGGATAACATATGAGACCACATGGTCTTATATTAAAAGATGGCTTTTAGCTATCACTTACAGATGGGCCCGCGGCGCATTAGCTAGTTGGTGAGGTAACGGCTCACCAAGGCGACGATGCGTAGCCGACCTGAGAGGGTGATCGGCCACACTGGGACTGAGACACGGCCCAGACTCCTACGGGAGGCAGCAGTAGGGAATCTTCCGCAATGGACGAAAGTCTGACGGAGCAACGCCGCGTGAGCGAAGAAGGTCTTCGGATCGTAAAGCTCTGTTGTTAGGGAAGAACAAGTATCGTTCGAATAGGGCGGTACCTTGACGGTACCTAACCAGAAAGCCACGGCTAACTACGTGCCAGCAGCCGCGGTAATACGTAGGTGGCAAGCGTTATCCGGAATTATTGGGCGTAAAGCGCGCGCAGGCGGTCCTTTAAGTCTGATGTGAAAGCCCACGGCTCAACCGTGGAGGGTCATTGGAAACTGGGGGACTTGAGTGCAGAAGAGGAGAGCGGAATTCCACGTGTAGCGGTGAAATGCGTAGAGATGTGGAGGAACACCAGTGGCGAAGGCGGCTCTCTGGTCTGTAACTGACGCTGAGGCGCGAAAGCGTGGGGAGCGAACAGGATTAGATACCCTGGTAGTCCACGCCGTAAACGATGAGTGCTAAGTGTTAGAGGGTTTCCGCCCTTTAGTGCTGCAGCAAACGCATTAAGCACTCCGCCTGGGGAGTACGGTCGCAAGACTGAAACTCAAAGGAATTGACGGGGGCCCGCACAAGCGGTGGAGCATGTGGTTTAATTCGAAGCAACGCGAAGAACCTTACCAGGTCTTGACATCCTCTGACACTCCTAGAGATAGGATTTTCCCCTTCGGGGGACAGAGTGACAGGTGGTGCATGGTTGTCGTCAGCTCGTGTCGTGAGATGTTGGGTTAAGTCCCGCAACGAGCGCAACCCTTGATCTTAGTTGCCAGCATTTAGTTGGGCACTCTAAGGTGACTGCCGGTGACAAACCGGAGGAAGGTGGGGATGACGTCAAATCATCATGCCCCTTATGACCTGGGCTACACACGTGCTACAATGGATGGTACAAAGGGCAGCAAAACCGCGAGGTTAAGCCAATCCCATAAAACCATTCTCAGTTCGGATTGCAGGCTGCAACTCGCCTGCATGAAGCCGGAATCGCTAGTAATCGCGGATCAGCATGCCGCGGTGAATACGTTCCCGGGCCTTGTACACACCGCCCGTCACACCACGAGAGTTTGTAACACCCGAAGTCGGTGGGGTAACCGTAAGGAGCCAGCCGCCTAAGGTGGGACAGATGATTGGGGTGAAGTCGTAACAAGGTAGCCGTATCGGAAGGTGCGGCTGGATCACCTCCTTTCTAAGGAAACTGAAGTTCTACGAACTTCATAAAAA
>NZ_JBALOP010000019.1:1726-4661 GCF_036962685.1 Bacillus sp. JJ1566
TAGGTTAAGTTATGAAGGGCGCACGGTGGATGCCTTGGCACTAGGAGCCGATGAAGGACGGTACTAACACCGATATGCTTCGGGGAGCTGTAAGTAAGCATTGATCCGAAGATTTCCGAATGGGGAAACCCACTGCTCGTAATGGGGCAGTATCCTTATCTGAATACATAGGATAAGCGAAGGTAGACCCGGGGAACTGAAACATCTTAGTACCCGGAGGAAGAGAAAGCAAACGCGATTTCCTGAGTAGCGGCGAGCGAAACGGAAGATAGCCCAAACCAAGAGGCTTGCCTCTTGGGGTTGTAGGACACTCTATACGGAGTTACAAAAGAGCGAAGTAGACGAAGCGACCTGGAAAGGTCCGTCAGAGAAGGTAACAACCCTGTAGTTGAAACTTCGTTCTCTCTTGAGTGTATCCTGAGTACGGCGGGACACGTGAAATCCCGTCGGAAGCTGGGAGGACCATCTCCCAAGGCTAAATACTCCCTAGTGACCGATAGTGAACCAGTACCGTGAGGGAAAGGTGAAAAGCACCCCGGGAGGGGAGTGAAATAGAACCTGAAACCGTGTGCCTACAAGTAGTCAAAGCACATTAATGTGTGATGGCGTGCCTTTTGTAGAATGAACCGGCGAGTTACGATCCCGTGCAAGGTTAAGTTGAAGAGACGGAGCCGCAGCGAAAGCGAGTCTGAATAGGGCGAATGAGTACGTGGTCGTAGACCCGAAACCAGGTGATCTACCCATGTCCAGGGTGAAGTTCAGGTAACACTGAATGGAGGCCCGAACCCACGCACGTTGAAAAGTGCGGGGATGAGGTGTGGGTAGCGGAGAAATTCCAATCGAACTTGGAGATAGCTGGTTCTCTCCGAAATAGCTTTAGGGCTAGCCTCGAGTATAGAGTCTTGGAGGTAGAGCACTGATTGGACTAGGGGCCCTCATCGGGTTACCGAATTCAGTCAAACTCCGAATGCCAAAGACTTGATTCTCGGGAGTCAGACTGCGAGTGATAAGATCCGTAGTCAAGAGGGAAACAGCCCAGACCACCAGCTAAGGTCCCAAAGTATACGTTAAGTGGAAAAGGATGTGGAGTTGCTTAGACAACCAGGATGTTGGCTTAGAAGCAGCCACCATTTAAAGAGTGCGTAATAGCTCACTGGTCGAGTGACTCTGCGCCGAAAATGTACCGGGGCTAAACGTATCACCGAAGCTGTGGATTGTTCTTACGAACAATGGTAGGAGAGCGTTCTAAGTGCAGCGAAGTCAGACCGAGAGGACTGGTGGAGCGCTTAGAAGTGAGAATGCCGGTATGAGTAGCGAAAGAGGGGTGAGAATCCCCTCCACCGAATGCCTAAGGTTTCCTGAGGAAGGCTCGTCCGCTCAGGGTTAGTCGGGACCTAAGCCGAGGCTGAAAAGCGTAGGCGATGGACAACAGGTTGATATTCCTGTACCACCTCTTTACCGTTTGAGCGATGGAGGGACGCAGGAGGATAGGGTAAGCGCGCTGTTGGATATGCGCGTCCAAGCAGTTAGACTGGTAAGTAGGCAAATCCGCTTACCGTAAGGTTGAGCTGTGATGGCGAGGGAAATAAAGTACCGAAGTTCCTGATTCCACACTGCCAAGAAAAGCTTCTAGCGAGGTAAATGGTGCCCGTACCGCAAACCGACACAGGTAGGCGAGGAGAGAATCCTAAGGTGATCGAGAGAACTCTCGTTAAGGAACTCGGCAAAATGACCCCGTAACTTCGGGAGAAGGGGTGCTTTTTAGGGTGAATAGCCCTGAAGAGCCGCAGTGAATAGGCCCAGGCGACTGTTTAGCAAAAACACAGGTCTCTGCGAAGCCGCAAGGCGAAGTATAGGGGCTGACACCTGCCCGGTGCTGGAAGGTTAAGAGGAGGGGTTAGCGCAAGCGAAGCTCTGAATCGAAGCCCCAGTAAACGGCGGCCGTAACTATAACGGTCCTAAGGTAGCGAAATTCCTTGTCAGGTAAGTTCTGACCCGCACGAAAGGTGTAACGATCTGGGCACTGTCTCAACGAGAGACTCGGTGAAATTATAGTACCTGTGAAGATGCAGGTTACCCGCGACAGGACGGAAAGACCCCGTGGAGCTTTACTGCAACCTGATATTGAATTTTGGTACAGCTTGTACAGGATAGGTAGGAGCCTTGGAAGCCGGAGCGCCAGCTTCGGTGGAGGCATCGGTGGGATACTACCCTGGCTGTATTGAAATTCTAACCCGAAGGCCTTATCGGCCTTGGAGACAGTGTCAGGTGGGCAGTTTGACTGGGGCGGTCGCCTCCTAAAAAGTAACGGAGGCGCCCAAAGGTTCCCTCAGAATGGTTGGAAATCATTCGTAGAGTGTAAAGGCACAAGGGAGCTTGACTGCGAGACCTACAAGTCGAGCAGGGACGAAAGTCGGGCTTAGTGATCCGGTGGTTCCGCATGGAAGGGCCATCGCTCAACGGATAAAAGCTACCCCGGGGATAACAGGCTTATCTCCCCCAAGAGTCCACATCGACGGGGAGGTTTGGCACCTCGATGTCGGCTCATCGCATCCTGGGGCTGTAGTCGGTCCCAAGGGTTGGGCTGTTCGCCCATTAAAGCGGTACGCGAGCTGGGTTCAGAACGTCGTGAGACAGTTCGGTCCCTATCCGTCGTGGGCGTAGGAAATTTGAGAGGAGCTGTCCTTAGTACGAGAGGACCGGGATGGACACACCGCTGGTGTACCAGTTGTCCTGCCAAGGGCATAGCTGGGTAGCTATGTGTGGAAGGGATAAGTGCTGAAAGCATCTAAGCATGAAGCCCCCCTCAAGATGAGATTTCCCATAGTGTTAAACTAGTAAGATCCCTCGAAGATGACGAGGTTGATAGGTCAGAGGTGGAAGCATGGTGACATGTGCAGCTGACTGATACTAATCGATCGAGGACTTAACCAAA